>NZ_MBEM01000061.1:0-6315 GCF_001954045.1 Mycobacterium sp. SP-6446
CGGCGATCCCGGCCAGCGTCAGCATCCCGGCCAGCGTCTGCGAATGCGCCGAGGCGAGCACGCTGTCGGCCCGGGCGAGCGAGTGCGGCGGATCGGCCTTGTGGGCCAGCGCGCGCTCCACGCCGGCCAGCACCATCCACGTGTCGTTGGACAGCTGGTCGCGCACCGCCCGGGCGGCCAGCGCGAGCCCCTCTACCGACTGGACCAGGGATCCCGGCCGGTCGGGATCCACGGTCAGCGACCACAGCGTCGAGGGGGCGATGGCGATCATCTCGGCATGGTCGTGGTCGGCCCCGGTGTCGGTCCCGGTGATGCGGCCCAGCGCGGCCATCAGCACCGGGACACACAGGCTTTCCTCGGCGTCCTGCTGGAGCCGGTAGACGTGGAAGCGGTCGCGGGCCACGATCAGCAACCGGGCCATGTTCTCCGCCCGCTCGCCGTAGCGTCCCATCCAGAACAGGTCGGACAACACGCGCGGCGAGCTGACCGCCCACGTGCCCGCCGCAGTCTTCACCGGTGGCTCGACCACGGGCAGCGTGATCGCCTCGGCGCGGGCCCGCTCAGTTGGGCGTACCCAGATATCCTTTGCCGCAACGGTTTTCAGCGTGTATGCGGCGGGTCCGGGTGCCAGCACATAGCCGACGCCGCCGACCATCGGCGCGTAGCCGCTGCGCTGGGCGACGGTGAACAACCGCATGCCGACGCCGGCCGACGACAACGCGCCGGAATGATCGGTCGGCGCCGACGAGAACTGCGGCAGCTCCTGGCCGACCCAGTGCCACGGCATGTCCTCGATCCGGGCCGCCAACTCGGTGAGCTGGGTCGACGAAAGTGTCGGCCCGACAAGGGTTTTCCCGCCAACCGTGGACTTGATTAGCAGCGACGAGAGATTGGCCAGCAGGTGCGAGCGTTCGCTCGCGATGCCGCCCCAGTACAGCGGTGCGGTTCCCAGCAGCGGGGGTTCGCCCAGCAGTCGCTCCGCCAGCTCGGGCAGAAAGCGCAGCAGTCCAGGGCTTTCCAGGATGCCGCTGCCCAGGGTGTTGACTACGGTCACCGTGCCGCGGTGCTGCGCTTCCACCAAACCGACGACGCCCAGCCGCGAGTCGGCGCGCAGGTCCAGCGGGTCGGCGTAGACGGCGTCGACGCGGCGAAGCACCACGTCGACCTGTTTGAGCGTGCCCAGCGAGCGCATCCACAGCTTGCCGTCGCGCACCACCAAATCGGCGCTTTCCACCAGCGGAAAGCCCAGCAGCGTGGCCAGATACGCCTGATCGAAAGCCGTCTCCGAGTAGATGCCCGGCGACAGCACCACCACCACCGGGTCCTGGGCGACGTCGGGCGCCGCGTCGATCAGTGCCAGCCGCAGCGCCTGCGCGAACGGGGTGGTCGGTCGCGGCGCGATTCGCTCGTAGAGGTCGGGAATGGCGTGCGCGATGACGCGCCGGTCGGCCAGCGCGTAGCCGGCGCCCGAGGGGGCCTGCGTCCAGTCGGCGTTGACCTGAAAGCTGCCGTCCGCCAGCCGGCTGACGTCGCAGGCGTGCATGAAAAGCTGGTGGTGCCCGGGCACTTCGATTCCGCTGGCGCTGCGCACGTAGCCGGGATGCGCGAACACCAGTTCCGGCGGCAGCACGTCGTCGGTGAGCAGGCTGCGGGGCCCATAGAGATCCGCGAGCACGGCATCGAGCAGGCGCGAGCGCTGCACGAGCCCGGCCTCGAGCGCGTCCCAGTCGGCCGCGGAGATCACGATCGGCAGGCTGTCCAGGCTCCAGGGTCTCGGCTCCAGGCCATGCCCGTCGCGGCCGGAATCGACCTCGGTGTAGGTGATCCCGTCGTTGTCGATCAGGCGCTGCACCAGCGACCGCAGCTGATTGAGTCCCGCCCGCCCGCACTCGGCGACGGTGTCGGCCAGCTCGGCCCAGGCCGGCCGCACGTTTCCGTCGTTGTCGACGAATTCGTCGTAGCCGATCCCGGGGCCGTGCCGCAGATCGAACAGCGCTTCCTGCGCCCGCGCGGTCTGGTACCCGGCCAGCAGCCGGTCGGCGTCGTAGCGGTCCGCAGGAACCGCAAGGGAATCCGGGGATGCCATTACTGCTGAACGGTACGCACGCGCCGCAGGTCAAGGATGCCCGGCGCGCCGATGTCGGTGAATATTCGGGCCTGCTTCTCCCGGATTGCGGACAGGTCGAGCTTGCCCGGGGTGAAGCCGGTGGCCTCGAAGCGGCGGGCGCGCCGCGACTCGGCCTCGACGGCGTTGACGGGCGGCTCGTCGTAGGCGCGCCCGCCGGGATGCGCGACGTGGTACGTGCACCCGCCGCGCGACGTCCCGGTGGCGAGGTCGACGAGCTCGAACCGCAGCGGCACGTCGGTGGTGACGGTCGGGTGCAGCGCACTGGGCGGCTGCCACGCCTTGAACCGCACCCCGCCGACGTGGATGCCGGGGTTGTCGGTGGCCAGCAACGGCACCGGATAACCGTTGCACGTCACCAGATAACGGTCGCGGGCGGCGCCGATGATGCGGACCTGAATCCGCTCGACCGACGAGTCGACGTAGCGGGCCGTGCCCGTCGCGGTGGCCTCCTCGCCGAGGGTGTTCCACGGCTCGATGGCCCCGCGCAGCTCGATCTCCACGCCGTCGAAGACGGCGGTGCCGATGCGCGGGAAGCGGAATTCGGTGAACGGGTCCAGCCAGCTGGTCTCGAAGGCGATGCCGTGCGCGCGCAGGTCGGCGGCGACGTCGGCGATGTCGTGAATCAGGAAGTGCGGCAACAGGTATCGCCCGTGCAGGTTGGCACCGTGGCGGATCAGCGGGGCCCGCAGCGGCTCGTCCCAAAACCACGCCACCAGCGACCGCACCAGCAGCGACTGCACCATCGCCATGCGCAGGTGCGGCGGCATCTCGAAGCCGCGCAGCTCCAGCAGGCCCAGCCTGCCGCGGGGGCTGTCGGGGCTGTAGAGCTTGTCGATGCAGAACTCGGCGCGGTGGGTGTTGCCGGTGATGTCGGTGAGCAGGTGCCGCAGCGCCCGATCGGTCACCCACGGCCGCGGCGCATTGCGCCCGAAAGGTCCGGCCAGCCGGGAGATTTCCGCGAACGCGATCTCGAGTTCGTAGAGCGCCTCGTCGCGGCCCTCGTCCACGCGCGGCGCCTGCGACGTGGTGCCGACGAACCGCCCGGCGAACAGATAGGACAGCGCCGGGTGCCGCTGCCAGTAGGTCAGCAGCGACACCAGCAGGTCGGGGCGGCGCAGCAGCGGCGAGTCCGCGGGCGTGACGCCGCCGAGCGTGATGTGGTTGCCTCCGCCGGTGCCGCCGTGGCTGCCGTCGACGTCGAACGACTCGGTGGACAGCCGGGCGAGCCGCGCCTGCTCGTACAGGGTTTCCAGCTGCCGATGCTGTTCGGCGAAGCTGGCGGTGGGCGCGACGTTGACCTCGATTACGCCCGGGTCCGGCGTGATCGTCGTCGAGGCCAGCCGTGGATCCGGCGGCGGGCCGTAGCCCTCGATCACGACCGGGCAGCGGGCCTGCGCGGCCGCGGCCTCGACCCTCGCGATGAGGTCGACGAAGTGATCCAGCGCCTCGGTGGGCGGCACGAAGATGTACAGCAGCCCGTCGCGGACCTCGCCGACCATCGCCGTAGGCGGCGCGGCATCGTCGTCGACCACCGCGGCCGTCGACTCCTCCGCGGGCTCGCCGGGTGACAGGGGGTCGGCGTCGAACGTCGCGCGGGGCGGTCGCCAGCTGATCGAATCCAGCGGTAGCCGCAGGCCCGCCGGCGAATCGCCCTCGAGCAACACGATGCGACCGCGGCGCAGCTGCCAGTCGGCGCTGGCCCAGCCCAGGCCGTCGTCACGCCGGTGCAGCGGCAGCACGAACGCCGCCGGGGACGTGGTGGATTCGTCGAGGCGGGCCAGCAGCGCGGCGCGGGCGGCGGCACTGTCGGCTGTGAGGTCTTCGCCCGCTTGCACCGGGTCGCCGTCGGGCAGGCGCACTTTGGCCGCCAGCCACGCCAGCGGATCCTCGTAGGCCGGCCGCACCTGCGACAGCGGCAGCTCCAGGCCCTCGGCGACCCCGGCGAGCAGCTTGTAGGCCGCCTCGTTGTCCGCGGCCGGACCGTTCGGCTTGCCGGCCCAGGGGTCGGCCAGCAGCGTGTCGTCGGTCCACAGCGGTCGCCCGTCGGTGCGCCAGTACAGCGCAATCTGCCAGCGCGGCAACGGTTCTCCCGGATACCACCTGCCCTGCCCGCGCTGAATCAGCCCCGTCGGTGCCCACGCCGCCTTCAGCCGCGCCGCCAGATCGGAGGCCCGCTCCCGCTTGTGCGGGCCGTCGGCGGCCGTCGTCCACTCCTCGTCGGTTTGGTTGTCCACCGACACGAACGTCGGCTCGCCGCCGACGGTGAGCCGGACGTCCGCGGCGGCCAACCGCTCGTCGACGCGGCGGCCCACCTCGCAGATCGTCTGCCACGCCTGGTCGATGTAGGGCAGCGTGACGCGCGGGTCTTCGTGCACCCGGGTGACGGTGTTGGAGAACTCCAGCACCGATTCGCAGGGTTCGGTGCCGCCGCTGATGGGTGCCGCGGTCGCGGGATGCGGGGTGGCGGCCAACGGGATGTGGCCCTCGCCGGCGAACAGACCCGACGTCGGATCCAGCCCGATCCAGCCCGCACCGGGGATGTACACCTCGGCCCACGCGTGCAGATCGGTGAAGTCGGCCGCGGGCCCCGACGGTCCGTCGAGCGCCTCGACGTCGGATGCCAGCTGCACCAGATAGCCGGACACGAAGCGGGCGGCCAACCCGAACCGGCGCAGGATCGACACCAGCAGCCACGCCGAGTCGCGGCACGAGCCGACGCCGGTGCGCAGCGTCAAATCTGGTGTCTGGACACCAGGTTCCATGCGCAGGCTGTAGGCGACGTCGGCGTTGATCGCGCGGTTGAGCGCCACCAGGAAGTCGATAGTTCGGGTGCCGTCCGGGACCGAGAAGTTGTGCACCCACGCCTGCACGAGCTCGCCGGGACCGGAGGCCCCACCAGCCTCCGGGTCGCCCTCGTCGACGGGCCGCAGGTACGGTTCGAGGTCCTCGGCCAGCGGCTTGGGGTAGGTCAACCCGCCGGGCGGCCAGGTCTCGGCCCAATCCTCGATGAAGAAGTCGAACGGGTTGATCACCTTGAGGTCGGCGATGAGCCCGACGGTGATGGTCAGCCGGCGCATGGGATCCGGAAACACAAGCCGGGCAAGGAAGTTGCCCACCACGTCCTGTTGCCAGTTGATGAAGTGCTCGGCCGGCTCGACGCGCAGCGAGTAGGCCTCGATGGGCGTGCGGGAGTGCGGCGCCGGGCGCAACCGCACCACGTGCGGATACACCTGCACCAGGCGATCAAAGGTGTAGCTGGTGCGGTGCTCCAGCGCGACTTTGATACTCATCACCGCTGATTGCACCACAAGGGCCGCAACCACGCAGCGCAGCGTGCTGCGCAGCGAAAACCGACGCGTCGGCTAGGCGGGCTGCGATCCCGGCGGCGGGCCCGTCTGGTAGCCCGGCTGGGTCGCCGGAACGACCTGACCGCCCGACAGCTTGCGGTAGGTGTAGATCTGGATGAGCTGGGCGATCGGGAAGGCGACGATAAGGCCTATCCCGCAAAGCAATTCACCGACCAACACCACCGCGTACTGCACGAGCCACGACAGCAGCGCGCCGCCGATGTTGGACCGGGTGGTCGCGATGCTGGCCTTGATGGAGTCGACCGGCGAGAGCGATCGGTCGATGACGAACGGGATGGCGAACATCGCAAGGAAGCCGAAGATGAGGCCGGGGATGATGCACAGCAGCGACCCGATCATGACGCCGATCGCGAGCAATATCGAGGTGAGCACCACGGCACCGAGGTTGCGCACCTTGAAGAACGTTCCGATGGTCACCGGTTTTCCGTCGGCGATGTCCAGGCAGCCGGACGCCAGTGCCGCGGTCATGTAGATCGCCGTCAAGAAGAGCAGCACGTAGCCGATGAACAGGACGACGTACGACGCGGCGCTGTAGTTGACGGTGACGTTGCTGGCGGTGTTGCCGTAGGGGTCGGTGTAGGTGCTGCTCGTGCTCTGACCGAAGACCACGGGCAGGAGCCCGGCGACCAGAGCGAAGATCACCAACGCCACCACGTAAACCACCACGGGCACGATGAGCGCTACGGCGTTCTGGGAGAACTTGTTCCACGCCCAGGTCACCGCCTCGCCGACGTTGAACTGCGGCGCGGCCGGGCCGCCGGGGGCCCCACCGTAACCGGGTTGCGGCGGCGGGTAGCCGGCCGGGGGCGGGGCGTAACC
>NZ_MBEM01000062.1:0-14885 GCF_001954045.1 Mycobacterium sp. SP-6446
TTTCACGTCGTGGCGCTGGACTCCCGAGGCCATGGTGACAGCGATCGCGCGCCCGACGCCGACTACGACGTCGAGACGCTGACCGCGGACGTGATGCGCGTCCTGGATGCCATTGGCCGGCCGGTGGCGATAATCGGGGCGAGCATGGGCGGGCTGACCGGCATCCTTGCCGCCCATCGGGCCGGCCCCGCGCGGGTGACCAGACTGGTCCTCGTCGACGTGGTACCGCGATTCGAGAAGGGCGGCAGCGCCCGCATCCGCGATTTCATGTTCAGCGGCCTCGACGGATTCGAATCGCTCGAGCAGGCCGCCGACGCCGTTGCCGCCTATCTGCCCTACCGGGAGAAGCCACGCAGCCCCGAGGGGCTGAAAAAGAATCTGCGGCTGCGTGACGGACGCTGGTACTGGCATTGGGACCCGGCCTTCATGACCAAGCCCGGCGACGACCCCGAGCTACGCACCGAGAACTTCGAGCAGGCGGCCAGGGGACTGACGATCCCGGTTTTGTTGATACGCGGAAAGCTCTCGGACGTCGTCAGCCCCGAGGGCGTCAAGCATTTCCTGGCGACCGTGCCCAATGCGGAGTTCGTCGAACTGTCGAACGCGGGGCACACCGCGGCCGGCGACGACAACGACGCCTTCAGCGAAGCCGTCGTGACCTTCGTCGAGCGTGTTAGTTAGCGGGCTTCTCCGCGTGCCCGCCGAACTGCTTGCGCATCGCCGAGAGCGCCTTGTTGGCGAAGTCGTCCAGGCTGCGCGAGGCGAAGCGGGCCTGCAGCGCGGTAGTTAGCACCGGCGCGGGGACACCCTCGTCGATCGCGGCGATGGCGGTCCACCGGCCCTCGCCGGAGTCGGAGACCCGTCCCGAAAACTCCTTCAGCTCAGGCGATTCGTGCAGCGCGATGGCGGTCAGGTCCAGCAGCCAGGAACCGATGACGCTGCCCCGGCGCCACACCTCGGCGACCTCGGGGATGTCGAAGTTGAACTGATAGAACTCGGGGTTCGACAGTGGCGCCGTTTCGGCGTCGCCCTCCTGCACGTGCTTGCCGATGTCGGCGTTGCGCAGGATGTTCAGCCCCTCCGCGAGTGAGGCCATCATCCCGTACTCGATCCCGTTGTGCACCATCTTGACGAAGTGCCCCGCGCCGGACGGACCGCAATGCAAGTAGCCCTGCTCCGATTGCGCGACCTCACCGTCGCGGCCCGGCGTACGCGGTGCCGCGTCCACGCCAGGTGCGACGCTGGCGAAGATCGGCTCGGCACGGGCGAACGCCTCGTCGTCCCCGCCGATCATCAGGCAGTAGCCGCGCTCCCGGCCCCACACCCCGCCGCTGGTGCCGCAGTCCAACAGGTGAATACCGTTGTCCGACAACGTCTTCGCATGACGGATATCGTCTCGGTAGTACGAGTTCCCGCCGTCGATCACGGTGTCGCCCGGCTCGAGCGTGGTGGCCAGCTCCTCGATCACTGACGTGGTGATGGTGCCCGCGGGAACCATCACCCAGACGACGCGTGGCGCGTCGAGTTTGTCGCGCAGCTCCGCCAGCGAGCTCACCCCGGTGGTGCGCTCTTCACCGGCCATCGCCTTGACCGCGTCGGGATTGTGGTCGTACACCACACATTCGTGTCCGTCCTTGGCCACGCGGCGCACGATGTTGGCGCCCATCCGGCCAAGTCCGATCATGCCTAGCTGCATTTGCCTGGGTCTCCTTACTGTGCTGGGGACGTGCTTCGCGGCATCCACGGCTCCTGCCAAGCGTGGTGCCCATGCAACAGCGACCGCGCGGCGTCGGGCCCCCACGAACCGCGGTCATACGGGTGGATTTCGGACGGGTTGTCCAGCAGGGGCTGCACGATGCGCCACGTCTCTTCGATGCTGTCTATGCGGGCGAAGAGCTGCCGATCGCCGGTCAGCGCGGCTTGAAAGAGCCGCTCGTAGGGTCGCTCCGGTTCACCCAGGTCCTCGGCGAACAACGAGTCCAGGTGAATGTCGCGCCATTTATCGCCCACCTGCGCGGAGATCTGGACACGCATCCCCGGGTCGGGGTCGATGCGCAGCACGATCTGGTTGGGCTCCGCGGGTCGGCAGTCGGGCAGGAAGGCCAGCGCCGGGACACGGCGCAGAAACAACCGCACCTCGGTGACCTTCTCCGGCAGCGCCTTGCCGGTCCGCAGGAAGATCGGCACCCCGGCCCAGCGCCAGTTGTCGATCTCCGTGCGCAGCGCCACGAAGGTCTCAGTCTGGGAATCCTTCGGCACTTCCGGGACGTCGGTGTAGCCGCGATATTGGCCGCGCACGCAATGGTCGGGCGATAGGGCCGGCATCGCGCGGAAAACCTCGGCCTTCTTGTCGTTGAGGTCGTCGGCGCTGGAGCCGACCGGCGGATCCATCGCCGCCAGCGCCAGCACTTGGAGCAGGTGGTTCTGCACGACGTCGCGCAGGGCGCCTACCGCGTCGTAGAACTTGCCGCGGGTCTCGACGTCGAAGTTTTCGGCCATGGTGATGTGGATTTCGGAAACGCTGCGCCGGTCCCATAATTCGGCCAATGCGTGGTTGCCGAAGCGCAGGCACTCCAGTTCGAGGACGGGTTGCTTGCCCAGGAAGTGGTCCACCCGAAGGATCTGGTCCTCGTCGAGGACCGCACGCAGCCGCGCGTTGAGCTCGCGGGCGGAGGCCAGGTCGTGGCCGAACGGCTTTTCCACCGCGACCCGCGCCCGCTCCAGCAGCCCGACTTTCGCGAGGTTCTCCACGATCGGCGCGAACAGGGACGGCGGCATTTCCAAGTAGTACAGCGGGCGATAGTCCGAGCCGATCATGTCGGCCAGGCGGCTGTAGAGCGCGCTGTCGGTGACGTCGCCGTGCAGGTAATCCAGTCGAGCCGCCAGCCGGTCGAACACCGCGTCGTCGATCTTCTCGCCGGTGTCGCCGATCGATTCGCGCGCCCGCTCGATCAACTTCTCCACGGACATATCGTCGCTCGCCACGCCCAGGATCGGGCAATCCAGTAGCTTGCGGGCCTCGAGCCGATACAGGGCCCGGAACGTCATCTTGCGGGCCAGGTCGCCGGTAATTCCGAAGATCACCAGCAGGTTTGACGAACCACCTCCGTCGTCGGCCAAGACCGAACCTCCCAAAAGTCACCTATCGGCTCGCTTGAGATGCACTACCCGGGGCCGTCCGGGCTCAACCCTAGACAGTGCCGGTAGGCCCGACAACCGATCGCGGAGTTTGGCAGGATTCCTGGCGTGGGTGATGCGCTGCATATCGCGGTCTACGCGCTGGGCGGGATTGCGGCCGTCGAAGCCGTCGCGCTCGCGGTGCTGTGGCAACTGCTGGCCCGCAGCCGGCGGGAGGTCGACGACCTTCGACAGCGAGTCGACGCCCGCACTCAGCTGCTGTCGGGCGGTCGCGAGGCCGTCAAACGCGTCTGGAACACCGCCAACCTGATGCGCAAGGAGGGTTTCGGCGCCGCCGTGCGCAGTTCGATCGAGGACCTTGCCGACTGGGCCGAGGTCGAGCGGCCCGACCTGGCCCGGGTCACGCCGGACGGCCGCGTGGTGATCTTGTTCTCCGACATCGAGGAGTCCACCGCGCTCAACGAACGCATCGGCGATCGCGCGTGGGTCAAGCTGATCAGTTCGCACGACAAGCTGGTTCAGGATCTCGTGCAACGGCGTTCGGGACACGTGGTGAAGAGCCAGGGCGACGGATTCATGATCGCCTTTTCCCGGGCCGAGCAGGCGGTGCGGTGCGGGATAGATCTTCAGGACGCACTACATCGGGACGCAAAGCGTAAGCGGCACGAGGAAATTCGGGTGCGCATCGGCATCCACATGGGCCGCTCGGTGCGCCGCGGCGACGATCTGTTCGGGCGCAACGTGGCGATGGCGGCACGGGTCGCCGCGCACGCGGTCGGTGGCCAGATCCTGGTGAGCGAACCGGTGCGCCACGCCCTGAGGGATTGCGACGACATCACCTTCGACGAGGGCAGCGAGGTTGAGCTGAAGGGCTTTTCCGGCAGCTACCGCTTATTCAGCGTTCAGACCGAACGCGATTCGGATTGAAAGCCCTCCGGGTTGGAGTCGGCCAGCCTCTGATGCAACCTGGCCCGGATCTCGTCGGCCGTGTAGGCCCGCCGTTTACGTTGATCGCGCACCACCAGCGCACCGCCGGCGACGACGCCGGCGACGCCGGCCAGGCCGATCCACTTCCAAATGTTGCGCATAGTTGACAGGCTATTACGGCCATGGGCACCCTTCGCGACAAGACCGCCGTGATCACCGGAGCGGGCGGCTGCATAGGCCGCGTGATCGCGTTCGCGCTCACCGAAAGGAGGCCTGGCAATCTACATGCGGCCCACAAACATTGGCGTCACGACTCCCAGATCGCATGCGAACCCGAAAGGCGCGCACCGATGACCGATGACGGCGGGATTACATGCTGACCCTGGACCAGGCACTCAACGAGACCCGGACGGGTGACCTGTGGTTGTTCCGCGGGCGCTCGCGGCCCGATCGCGCCATTCAGACGTTGACGAACGCCCCGGTGAACCACGTCGGCATGACGGTAGCCATCGACGATCTGCCGCCGCTGATCTGGCACGCCGAGCTGGGCGACAAGCTCACCGACATGTGGACCGGCAGCAACCATCGCGGCGTGCAGCTTCACGATCTACGTCAGGCCGTGCTGCAGTGGACCGATCGCTACCAGCAGCGGTGCTGGCTACGACAGCTGACGCCCTATGCCAGCCGCGAACAGGAAGACAAACTGCTGCGGGTCATCGCACGCATGGACGGCACCCCATTCCCGACCACCGCCCGGCTGACCGGCCGGTGGTTCCGCGGCCGGCTGCCGACCATCAACGACTGGGTAAGAGGAATTCCGGTGGTGGATAAGAAGATTCGCGAGCAGACACAGCGTCGTAGGGAAGCGCGCAAGATGAGCCTGGAGACGGCATACTGCGCGGAGACCGTGGCGATCACCTACGAGGAGATGGGCTTGCTGGTCACGGACAAGGATGCGCATTCGTTCGACCCGGGCTCGTTCTGGAGCGGCGACACTCTCCCGCTGGCGCCGGGCTACCAGCTGGGCGAGGAGATCGCAATCTCCGTCGGACAGCCCGGCTAGATCGGTCAGTCGACCGACATCTCCCCCATCTTCGACCAGCCCGTCGCGTCGATCGTCTGGCTGATGATCTTGGGCGTGGACTTCAGCGCCTGCGGCAACTCGCGCATCGCACGCTGGAAATGATCGCTGTTGACGTGTGCGCCGCCGGCGTCGGCATCGCGGAAGGCTTCGACCAGGACGTACTCGGCCGGGTTGTCGAGGCTGCGTGACCACTCGAACCACAGGTTGCCCTCTTCGGCTCGGGTGGCCGCCGTGAACGCGGCGACCAGTTCCGGCCAGCGGTCGGTCCACTCGGGCTTTGTTTCGAACTTCACGACGATGAAGATCATGGCCGCTCCCGCCTCCGCTCGGAACTCTCGTGGGCCCGCAGCGTCAGGATACGTGCCGCCCGTGCCGACGGTCGCTGCCAATAGAGTTTTGTTCTCAGTCGGCCCGCACAGCAAAATCCGCCCGGGCATCGTCATCGACGCCCGGGCGGATTTTGTATTGGTGGTGCTGTGACAATTGCGCATCCGGGATAGTGATGTAGCACACAAACCGTCGTGGTTCGGACCTATTTCACTTTTCCCAGGCCCGCAATGCGAGCAATGTGACCAATGTTGCGCATCGGTCCGCCGCATTAACCGACATGCGCGCTATCCGTTTTTTGGTCAATTCACAATTCCTGGATCGCCGGCCGGCGGCAAATCGGGTGCCGGCGGAGGCGGCGGCGCGGGATCCACAATGCCGATCAAAACGGGCGGTGCGTCCGGCGGCGGGGGTGCGTCCGGCGGTGGCGGTGCGTCCGGAGGCGGAGGCGGAGCGTCCGGCGGCGGAGGCGGTGCGTCCGGGGGCGGAGGCGCGAGCATCTCTGCGTCCGGTGGCATCGGCAGGAACATGTGATGCGTAAAACCGGCCTGGTAGGCACCCGCCCCGCCGATGCGCACGCCGCCGCGCTCACCGCTGGATACGGGGGTCCCGTCCGGCAAGGTGACCGCGGTGTGGCCACCGTTCCATCCGATCACCAAGGCGTTCGGGGCGGTTCCATATTGGAAGCCCCGTGCCAATAAAGCGGATTCTTCATTTCCGGTGTTAAAACGACTTCCAAAAACCGGCCTGTCAGTCGCCGCATTGGCAACCCAGGAAGCAAGACCGGAACAGTCGGTCCCGGCCGGAGAATCTCCGCCCGGAATATACGGCGTCCCGGAAACCTGGTTGATGAGCGACATCAACGTAGCGAGAACAAACATGGCCAGGGACATTAGCAACGAGATACTTAGCAAGCCAAAATTTGTGGCAGGCATCACGTGTAAGCTAAAAAATGGCTTGGACCGCATATCCAGCAAATTTATTACACGAAAGTATATTTACGGATACGAATGACGAGGCGGGCGCGGTCGACAGCCTTAGGGGTGGTCGTAATCCCGCTCGGTGTCCGCCATCTCACGCGACACGTCGGCCTGCTCACGCCTGGCTCGGGCTTGGCTGCGCTCCACCCCTTCGGTGATGCGTTGCAGCCGCTCCCGTTCGCGTTTCGCCGCCGTGCCCTCGCGTTCGTCCGCGCGCTGCTCGCGTTCGTCGGCGAGCTGCTCGCGCTCATCCGCGATGCGGTCCCGCTGATTAGCGATCCGATCTCTTCTGCCAGCGATCCATTCGCGTCTTGCGGCCTCAGCCTCGCGCCGCTCGAGAGCCTTCTCGCGCTCATCCAGCGCGGCAGCCCGGCGTTCATGTTCCTCGGCCATGTCGATATGGCCATCGGCGACCACGCTTCACCTTAACGCTGCGACGCAGGAAAGGCTCCGCGTGGCATCGTCAGACGCCAAACTTGGCACGGGCCTCCTCCGTGACCGGGGTGAACAGGTTGACGAGGTTTCCATCCGGGTCGCGGAACAACAGCGCGCGGTTACCCCACGGCATGGTCGTCGGCTCGGTCACGACCTCGCCCACGCGTTCGCGAAGTCGCTCGTACTCGGCATCCACGTCCTCGACAATGAACTCCAGGATCGCGCTCCGGTTGGCCGCCGGCTCAGCGGATCCGTCCCCAAAGAGTGGCACGGTCTTGTCGCTGCCGATCGCCAGTGTTCCGATCGACGTCGGAATCTCGGCGAACAGCTCGTTGCCCCAGACGGCGGAAACGTTGGTGACCATCTCGTAGAAAGCCACGAGCCGATCGACGTCGCCCGTGATGATGCGGGTCGAAATGAACTTCACGAAACCTCCCTGGGGCCGCGGCGGTGCCGCACGGCGATAGCGCTTGCGTGAGGCATGCTAGGCACCCGGTCTGACAAGCCGGCGCGCCCGGCGTCGGCGCCGCAAGACGCGCGGCGGCGACGGGCGTTAGTTAAGCTGCGATGGAATCTCGTCGCGAATTCGCTGGTCACGGGACACCGCGGAACAACCAGGGGGATGCCATGGTCGTGAGAGCCATAGCGTTGATGGTCCTTTCCGTGGGGTTGGCCGTGCCCGCCCATGCCGACGCCACCGACGACGCATTCATCACCAACCTCAGCACCTCCGGCATGGATTACGGCGCACCCGAGCGAGCCATCCAGGTCGCGAAAACCGTCGTGTGCGCCACCCTCAGCGATAACCCCAACACCAGCAACGCGGATCTGGTCACCAGGGTCACCAACGCCACCAACTGGCCACCCCTCAATGCCGCCTACTTCACGGGAGCTGCGATCCAGGCCTACTGTCCCCAGTTCGGCTCGCTCACTCCTCCCGCTGTCCCCAGCCCGGCCCCCAGGGGCCCCGGTGGTGCCCCGTCGCCCTCGCCGACGTCACCCGTTGAGGCGGCGTAAACGCGAGGGTCCGAACCCCGTCGGCTGACTACACGTTGAAACGGAACTCCACCACGTCGCCGTCGGCCATCACGTAGTCCTTGCCTTCCATCCGCACCTTGCCGGCGGCCTTCGCCGCCGCCATCGATCCGGCGGCGATCAGGTCGTCATACGACACGATCTCGGCCTTGATGAAGCCCTTCTCGAAGTCGGTGTGGATCACCCCCGCCGCCTTCGGCGCGGTATCGCCCTGGTGGATGGTCCAGGCCCGCGCCTCCTTGGGGCCGGCGGTCAAAAAGGTCTGCAGCTTCAGCGTGTGAAAACCCGCCCGGGCCAACGCATCCAGACCGCGTTCGGTCTGCCCGATCGATTCCAGGAGCTCGGCGGCCGACTCGTCGTCGAGCTCGGTCAGTTCCGACTCGATGGCGGCGTCGAGGAACACGGCGTCCGCGGGCGCGATGAGCTGACGCAGTTCGGCGACCCGTGCGGCGTCGGTGAGCACCGCCTCGTCGGCATTGAAGACATAGAGGAACGGCTTGGTGGTCAACAGGTTCAGCTCACGCAGCACCGAAGTATCGACCCCCGCGGCGAACAGCGTCTTCCCGCTATCCAGCACCTGCTGGGCGGCGAGCGCGGCGTCGTAAACAGGCTTGCGCTCCTTGTTGGTGCGGGCCTCCTTCTCCAGCCGGCCCAGAGCGCGTTCCAGCGTCTGCAGATCGGCCAGGATCAGCTCGGTCTCGACGACCTCGATATCGGATTGGGGATCGACGTCTCCGGCCACGTGTGTGACGTCCTCGTCGGAGAACACCCGGACCACCTGGCAGATCGCATCGCATTCGCGGATATGCGCCAGGAACTTATTACCCAGGCCCGCCCCCTCGGAGGCCCCCTTGACCAAGCCGGCGATGTCGACGAACGTCACGGGCGCCGGGACGATGCGCTCGGAATTGAAGAGCTCCGCGAGCTTGGCCAGCCGCGGATCCGGCAGCGAGACGACGCCCTCGTTCGGTTCGATCGTCGCGAACGGGTAGTTCGCCGCCACCACGTTGTTCCGGGTCAGGGCGTTGAACAGCGTCGACTTGCCGACATTGGGCAGGCCGACGATTCCCAGGCTCAGGCTCACGGGGAACCAAGTCTAGGGCTCAGCGGCGGGGGCCGGCCGCGGTGTGTCGTTCGTGCACGAACGACATGGCACGCCCAGCGCCGCAACAAGGTCTTTACGGGCGTTTCGTCCCATTGCCGGTACGGTCTACATGTGTCAGCAGAGCGGGCCAAATCGGCTGTGGAACCTACCCACCGCTCGATCCACCCCAATATCCCAGGTGTGCCGTGGTGGGCAGCGCTGGTCATCGCTGTCACCGGCGCCGCCATCGGGTATGCCATCGACGCGGGATCGGGCCACAAGGAGCTGACACACGTCTTCGCCGGCCTCTATATCGCCGGCTGCCTGGCAGCGGTGCTGGCCGTGCGCCAGGAAGGCCTGTTCACCGCGATCATCCAGCCGCCGCTGATACTTTTCTGCGCCGTACCCGGGGCTTACTGGTTATTCCACGGACGCAAAATCGGTCACCTGAAAGACCTGCTGATTAACTGCGGGTATCCGCTGATCGAGCGGTTCCCGCTGATGCTGGGCACGGCGGGGGCCGTTCTGCTGATCGGACTGGTCAGGTGGTATACCGGCACGTCTAACCGAAAGACGTTGGCGGCCAACAAAACCGACGACAGTGCCGGCGCCTCCGAACGAAAGCCTTTCTTTGGCGGCGTCAGCGCGAAACTCAACTCGTACCTGGGCCTCGGTTCGGAGGACGGCGATGCCGACGAGGCCGCCTCCGCCCGCCCAAGGCGAGCCCGCGCGAGCACCCGGGACACGGCGCCGAAGTCCGGCCGGGCAGCGCGCGGCGATCGTTCCGCCACCCGTTCGACCCGAACGCGATCCCGCCGGACTTTCCCGGAAGACCAGGACGAGCCGGCGGCGGATCGTCCCCGGCGTCGGCGCCCGGCCCCGCCCCGCGACTTCGACCCTGCCGACCCGCCGCGCCGGTCGCGCCGCCGTCCCAGGCCCGATGGTGAGCCAGACGTGCCCGCCCCGCCGCGGGAAAGCCGTCGGGATCCGCGGACGCGCCGCAATCCATACGAACGGCCGGCACCCCGCACCAGTCGGTTCGACGATTACGACAGGTACGAGCCGCCCGGTCCGTCCGAGCGTTTCGGCCGGTACGAGCCCTACGACCCCTCCTACGAGGCACCGCGGCGTCGCGGCGCCGGCGGCGGATCGAACGGCACCAATCCGACGCACCACCCGATCTCGCGCGTGCGCTACCGCGGGGAAGCTCCGCTCGATCAGTCCCGAGACGAGCCGAGAGTCGAGCCCCGCCCCGAACGACGGGGTCGGTCACGGGCGCATGGCCGGTCTCAGGGGCGGCCGCCGGCCGACTCCTGGGAATACGACGTCTAGCGACCCGACCGGATCTCGCGGGGCAGGGCGAACACCAAGGTCTCCTGGGCGGTCGTCACCGGCTGCACCACGTCATAGCCGTAGTCGGCGAGCCGTTCCAGCACGCCACGCACCAGAACCTCGGGGACTGACGCGCCGGAGGTGACCCCCACCGTCGTCACGCCCTCCAACCACGTCGGGTCGAT
Source organism: Mycobacterium sp. SP-6446 (assembly GCF_001954045.1). Lineage (NCBI taxonomy): Bacteria > Bacillati > Actinomycetota > Actinomycetes > Mycobacteriales > Mycobacteriaceae > Mycobacterium > Mycobacterium sp. SP-6446. The sequence continues at coordinate 10,528 of NZ_MBEM01000062.1, forward strand.
ATCGTCGGCCCAATCGACCAGGTGAGCGGCGGCGGCGCCCCCACCCAAGGCGACTTCGACCAGCCGCACCGAATTCGACGAGTTGCGGGACCCGACGACGATCACCAGCTCACATTCGGGCGCCATCGCCTTGACCGCGACCTGCCGGTTCTGGGTCGCGTAACAGATGTCGTCGCTCGGCGGGTCCTGCAGCTTCGGGAAACGACGCCGCAGCCGCTCGACGATCTCCATGGTCTCGTCGACCGACAGAGTGGTCTGCGACAGCCAGACCACCTTGTTTTCGTCGCGGACCGTGACATTGTCGACCGAGCCGACCCCGTCGACCAGCTGCACGTGTTCGGGCGCCTCCCCGGCGGTGCCGATGACCTCCTCATGACCCTCGTGGCCGATCAGCAAGATGTCGTAGTCATCACGCGCGAACCGCCTGGCCTCGTTGTGCACCTTGGTCACCAGCGGGCAGGTGGCGTCGATGGTGTGCAGGTTACGTTCGGCGGCCGCGGCATAGACCGTCGGCGCGACGCCGTGAGCGGAGAACACCACGATGGCGCCCTCGGGAACCTCGTCGGTCTCCTGGACGAAAACCGCACCGGCCTTGACCAGGGTGTCGACCACGTGGCGGTTGTGCACGATCTCGTGGCGCACGTAGACCGGGGCGCCGTGCTTCTTCAGGGCGCGCTCCACCGTCTCGACGGCCCGATCCACCCCGGCGCAGTAGCCACGCGGCTCCGCCAGGAGCACGCGCTTACGGGTGGGGTCGGCGACCGGCGTCCCCGACTTCACAGCGCCGGGAATCCCCACATCGACAGTCGGCGGCATGACATTCAGGGTACGGGCCGCCGCGCCACGGGGCACATAGTCCGGCCCGCGCGGGCGGGCTTGGAGTTATCCGCAGGTGCTGGCAGGCTTGGACCCATGGCTACTGCACCGTATGGAGTTCGGCTACTGGTCGGCGCGGCGACAGTCGCCGTCGAGGAGACGATGAAGCTGCCGAAGTCGATTCTGATGTACCCGATGACGCTAGCCAGCCAGGCGGCGCACCTGGTGATGCGCTTCCAGCAGAACCTGGCCGAGCTGGTGATCAAGGGCGACAGCACCCTGGAATCCATCTTTCCGCCCAAGGACGAAAATCCGGAGTGGGCGACGTTCGACGAGGATTTGGGTGACGGCGGCGAGAACGGTGCTCCCCCCATGCAGCCGGAAGGCGGCAACGGCGATCGCCGGGCCGAGGGGCGGTTCGCCCTGTACTCGGTGACCGACGCGCCCGAGGCCGCCGATCCGCCGATGAAACCCGCGCGAATATCGACGAAGTCGGCGGCGTCCGACACCGGAGTTCCGGCACCGGCGGTCGCGGCCGAACTCGACTATCCGGCGCTGACGCTGGCCCAGCTGCGCGCCAGGCTGCAATCGCTGGCCGTCGACGAACTCGAAGCGCTGCTGGCCTACGAGCAGGCCACCAAGGCCCGGGCACCGTTCCAGACGCTGCTCGCCAACAGGATCACCCGCGCGAACGCGAAGTGACCCGAGCGGCGAATCCGGAGCCGAACTCCGCGGAGAACCCCTTCCCGGTGCGCGCCGTGGCGATCCGCGTCGCGGGCTGGATCGACAGGCTTGGCACCGTATGGGTCGAAGGGCAACTGGCCCAGATCAACATGCGCAATGACTCCAAGACGGTGTTCATGGTACTGCGCGATCCGGCGGCCGACATGTCCCTGACCGTGACGTGCCCACGCGACCTGGTACTGGGTGCGCCGGTCAAATTGGCCGAGGGTACCCAGGTGGTGGTGTGCGGCAAGCCGTCGTTCTACACCGGGCGCGGCACTTTTTCGTTGCGGCTCAGCGAGATTCGCGCCGTCGGTGTCGGCGAGCTGCTGGCGCGCATCGAAAGACTGCGCCGCCTGCTGGACGCCGAAGGGCTCTTCGATCCGCGGCTCAAGCGACCAATTCCCTTCCTGCCCAACATGATCGGATTGATCACCGGGCGGGCCAGCGCCGCCGAGCACGACGTGACGACGGTGGCGAGCGCGCGTTGGCCCGGAGTGCGTTTCGCGGTGCGCAACACCGCCGTCCAGGGTCCCAACGCGGTCGCGCAGATCGTCGACGCGCTTCGCGAGCTCGATCGCGACCGTGAAGTCGACGTGATCGTGCTGGCCCGCGGCGGCGGCAGTGTCGAGGACCTACTGCCGTTTTCCGACGAGACGCTGTGCCGAGCGATCGCCGCCTGCCGGACACCGGTGATCAGCGCCGTCGGCCACGAACCCGACAATCCGCTCTGCGATCTGGTCGCCGACCTACGCGCCGCCACGCCCACTGACGCCGCGAAGCGGGTGGTCCCGGACACCGCCGCGGAGCAACGGCTGGTCGACGACCTGCGGCGGCGCAGCGCGCAGGCGCTACGCAATTGGGTATCGCGCGAACAACGCGCGCTGGCGCAGCTGCGCAGCCGCCCGGTGCTGGCCGAGCCGCTGACCGCCCTGACGGCGCGCGCCGAAGAGGTTCAGCGCGCGCGCTCGGCGGTTCGCCGCGACATCACCCGGCTGATCACCGCCGAGACCGACCGCGTGGGCCACCTGGCCGCGCGACTGGCCACGCTGGGCCCGGCGGCCACCCTGGCCCGCGGATACGCCGTGGTGCAGACGGTCCCGGCGGGCGGGGTGCCGGCGGAAGTGCTGCGGTCGGTCCAAGACGCGCCCGCGGGAACCCGCCTGCGGGTGCGGGTTTCCGACGGCGCCGTAACGGCGGTGAGTGAAGGGCTGGCCGATGGTTGAGGAAGACGGCTTGGACGACGGCTCGACCGACGGCGGCGGGGCCCGACCGATTACGCCTATTAGTCAGCTTGGCTATGAAGCTTGCCGGGACGAGCTAATCGAAGTCGTGCGGCTGCTCGAGCAGGGCGGGCTGGATCTTGATTCGTCGCTGAAACTATGGGAACGGGGCGAACAGCTGGCGAAAAGGTGCGAGGAGCACTTAGCTGGCGCGCGGAAGCGAGTCGAGGATGCGCTCGCTGCCGGGCAGGCGGAGGAAGCCTGAGCGCGGCGCTTCGGCGAAACCTGCTTCAAAATTTTTCCCAAACTGGAACACGTTTCAGTTATGCTTCGCGGCATGGGTGATGCATCACTGACCACCGAACTCGGCCGAGTCCTGGTCACCGGCGGCTCCGGGTTTGTCGGCGCAAACCTGGTGAACACCTTGCTCGACCGCGGGTACCAGGTGCGTTCCTTCGATCGCGCCCCGTCGCCGCTGCCACCGCATCCGCAGTTGGAGGTGCTGCAGGGCGACATCACCGACACGGCCGTGTGCGCCGCGGCCGTGGACGGTGTCGACACGGTGTTCCACACCGCGGCGATCATCGAGTTGATGGGTGGCGCGTCGGTCACCGACGAATACCGGCAGCGCAGCTTCGCGGTCAACGTCGGCGGTACCGAGAACCTCGTGCACGCCGGGCAGGCGGCAGGGGTGAAGCGCTTCGTCTACACGTCGTCCAACAGTGTCGTGATGGGCGGCCAGAACATCTCCGGCGGCGACGAGACGCTGCCCTACACCAGCAGGTTCAACGACCTGTACACCGAGACCAAGGTGGTCGCCGAGCGGTTCGTGTTGTCGCAGAACGGCATTGGCGACATGCTGACGTGTGCGATCCGGCCCAGCGGCATCTGGGGCCGCGGCGATCAGACGATGTTCCGCAAGCTGTTCGAGAGCGTGATCGCCGGCCACGTCAAGGTGCTGATCGGCCGCAAGTCGGCGCGGCTCGATAACTCGTACGTGCACAACCTGATTCACGGTTTCATCCTCGCCGCCCAGCACCTGGTGCCCGGCGGGACCGCGCCCGGTCAGGCGTACTTCATCAACGACGCCGAGCCGATCAACATGTTCGAGTTCGCGCGCCCGGTCGTCGAGGCGTGCGGCCAAAACTGGCCGCGAATCCGGGTCAACGGTCCGATGGTGCGCGCGGCGATGACCGGTTGGCAGCGAATGCATTTCCGATTCGGGATGCCGGCGCCGCTGCTGGAGCCGCTGGCCGTCGAGCGGTTGTATTTGGACAACTACTTCTCCACCGACAAGGCGCGGCGCGACCTGGGTTACGAGCCCCTGTTCACCACCGAGAAGGCGCTGTCGGAATGCCTGCCCTACTACGTGGACCTGTTCCGTCAGATGAAGAGCGAGGCCCTGGCCGCCAAGGCGACGGGGTAAGCACCGGCCCGCGCGGGCTGCGCTACCGGAAACCCACCATCTCGCTGCCCCAAGCGGCGCGGATGGACGCATCGGGATCGCTGGTAACGGTATCGACCTTGTCGATGATCAGGCAGGCGCGATCACTTTCCCTGTATGCCGTCCACTCTGGCTCGCCGGCAGGGCCCGCG
>NZ_MBEM01000063.1:0-10719 GCF_001954045.1 Mycobacterium sp. SP-6446
CAACCACAACCCCCCCCCCCCCACACCTGCCCACACCGGACAACCTCGCCTACATCATGTACACCTCAGGATCAACCGGACGCCCCAAAGCCGTCGCCATCACCCAACGCAACGTGGTGGCATTGTTTGCGGGCCTTAAGAAGTGGATCGGTTTCCCCCGGACGGATGTCTGGGCATGGTGTCATTCACCGGCCTTCGACGTCTCGGTGTGGGAGTTGTGGGGAGCGCTGCTTCACGGCGCGCGCGTTGTGGTGGTGTCATGGGAGACGGTGCGGTCGCCGCTGAAAATGTGGCAGCTACTGCTTCAGAAGCGCGTTACGGTGCTCAGCCATACCCCGTCAGCATTTTACGAGTTGATGCGCGCGGAGCCCGAATGCTCTTCTACCGCAGAGAGTTCCGCTTTGCGGATGGTGGTATTTGCGGGGGAGGCATTGGATACGTCTCGGCTGCGAGGCTGGTATCCGGGTGAACGCGCGCACGCGCCGGCCCTGATAAACATGTACGGCACCACCGAAACCACTGTGCACTTAACGTATTTGGAGCTGACCGCCGCGCACGCCGCACACAAACCGTCCCCGATCGGTGTGCCGCTGGGCAATATGCGGGTTTTTGTGCTTGATGCAGGGTTGTGTCCGGTGCCCGTGGGAGTGCTTGGTGAGTTGTATGTCGCGGGCGCGGGCGTGGCTCGCGGATATCGGGGCCGGGCGGCCCTGACCGCAACACGGTTTGTGGCCTGTCCGTTCGTCGACGCAGAAACACCGGGAATTCGCATGTATCGCACCGGTGATGTGGGGCGGTGGACCGCACACGGCGAACTGGAATTCGTGGGCAGGGCCGACCAGCAGGTCAAAATCCGCGGATTTCGGGTGGAACCCGGCGAGGTCGAAGCGGTACTGGCCGCACACCCGGCGGTGGCCCACGCCGTCGTCATTGCCCGCAGCGCCCCCCACGCCGCCGACGACGTCGCCGACACCCACTTGGTGGGCTATGTCGTGCTCAAATCACCCGCCGCCGACCCCTGCGCCCCCGCCGCGCTGGCCGCCGACATCCGCCGGTATGCGGCGACTCGGTTGCCCGAGTTCATGGTGCCCGCAGCAGTCATGGTGCTCAGTGCCCTGCCGTTGACCGCCCACGGCAAGCTTGACCGGCGGGCGCTGCCGGCCCCGGAGTTCGTCAGCGAAGCGGCCTATCGAGGCCCGCGCGATCCACGCGAAGAGGTGCTGGCCACCCTGTTCGCCGAAGTGCTCGGGACCGACAGAGTCGGCATCGACGACGGGTTTTTCGCCCTGGGCGGACACTCCCTCTCAGCGACCCGCCTGGTCGCACGCATCCGCACCGAACTCGGAATCGAGATCCCCATCCGGGCAATCTTCGACGCCCCCACCATCGCCCAACTAACCCAATGGCTCGCAACGCATTCCGGCCACCAGACGCGGGCCCCCCTGATGCCGCGACAGAGGCCGCCGCGACTGCCGCTGTCGTTCGCGCAGACCCGACTGTGGTTCATCTACAAATACGAGGGCCCCTCGGCCACCTACAACATCCCGTTGGCAATCCGGTTCACCGGGACGCTCGATACGGCGGCGTTGACCGCTGCGATCGGGGATATCGTGGCCCGCCACGAGAGCCTGCGCACGGTGTTCGCTGAGGCCGACGGAAGCCCGTGGCAACAGATTTTGCCCGCAGAAAAAGTAGCCCCGCCGGTGGTCGCCGGCGAGGTGTCCGGCGGGCAGGAATTGGCTGAAGTGGTGGCTGCAGCCGCCGAGCACCGGTTCGACCTCGCGACGCAGATCCCGATCCGGGCCACGCTGCTTCGGGTTTCGGCGACCGAGCATCTGGTCGTATTGGTTATCCACCACATCGCCGGGGACGGGGCATCGGTGGTGCCGCTCGCGCGGGATTTGGCCACGGCTTACGCCGCGCGGCGCGCGGGGCACCTTCCGACTTGGTCACCGCTCCCGGTGCAGTACGCGGACTACACACTTTGGCAGCGAGAAGTCCTCGGCCGCGAAGACGACCCCGACAGCGTCCTGTCCCAGCAGTTGGGGGGTGGCGTCGGTGAGCATGTATGCGGTGCGCTCGCTGGGGTAGTTGGGGTCGATGGGCAGGTAGGCTGCGCCGGTTTTGGAGATGGCCAGTAGCGCGGTGACTAATCGGGTGGAGCGGGGCAGTGCGACCGCGACGATGGTTTCTGGTCGGGCTCCATAGGTTGTCAGTCGGGCGGCGAGATGGTTTGCGCGAGCGTCGAGTTGGCGGTAGGTCAGGGTCTCGTTGTCGTCGTCGATTGCGGGGGCGTCGGGGGTGCGCGCGGCCTGGGCGGCGAACAGTTCTGGCACGGTGGCCTGCGGTATTGGCGTGGCGGTGTCGTTCCATCGGTTCACGACTTGGTCGCGTTCGATCGCATCGATGATCTCGATCTGATCGATCCGCCGCTCCGGATCAACCGAGACAGCATGCATAAACGACGTTAGGTGAGCTGCCAAACGGATCAGATCCTGCTTGGCATACAGCAGCCCGTTTGCATCAAGTTGGATATAAATATCGCCCGGCTGGCCCTTATCGCCTTGACGCGTATCGTAATACGCCGAGATCAAGAGATCATCGCAGGCTCCGAAAGTGGCGCCCCGAAAAACTGCACGACTTTCGCCGAATTCGATGTTTCCGAAGAATGGCAGAACATTGACGACGGGTCCAAATCGGTTGGTTCTCCCGTTCAGCAGGCCGACGTCGCGCTGAATTTCCGAGATTTGATATCGGGCATGGGCAACCAGCGTGCCGATCTCTCGATCCAATGATTTCGCAAAATCAGTGAAGCGGATCCGTGGCGCCGTACTGATGCGGACCGGAACAACGTTTGAGAGCATGCACGGCGTGCTCCATGCGACGCCGAACCTGTTAGCGACCGCTAGTCGAATCGAAAACTCCGATGCGGACGACGCTCGACTAAAGAAACCGGCCAGGCACCCGGTCAAAAACCGAGGCAGGGATTGGCCAGCGCGACCCGCAGCCGTTCTCAGCCGAGCCGCATCGTCTCCGGTCAGAGCCAAGCTTTGATGCAAGCTTGCCGGCTGTGGGAGATTTGGGCGTTCGGAGATTGCCAACGGCTCTGGCCAAGCAGCCGTATAGGTGGTCCAAAATTCTTTATCGGAAACAAAGCTCTCGGAGCATCTATATTGCCAGTCATCGCTGGCGATCAATTCTGGACCGCAAAATTTGGATCGGGAGGGGCTGACGCCCGACATCGCGGCCGTGTACACCTCCGCTATGCGCCGAACGGCAACAAGTAGTCCAAATCCGTCACACACGATGTGGTGGACTACCACGAATAGCGTGTGGCGCAATTCATCTACCTTGATCAGCCCCGCGCGGTACAAGATGTCATGACTTAGGTCGAACGCGCGATGAGTTATCGCTGATATTATGATGCGTCCAGCGGAGTCTGGGTTGTCCGTATGGCTGACATCGAAGTAGTCCGGTTCCCAGGCGTCCGGGTCGCGCTGCGTTTGGCGCAGTCCGGCTTCGTCTTGAGCAAAGGTGACACGCAAAGTTGGGGCTTCGCGACAGACGTCACGCAAAGCTTTCGCCATGACGCCGTGATCCAGTGGGCCGAAGATTTCAAGATGGCAGGAGATATTATTCGGCACATCCGGAACTAATCCCTGGGCAAACCATAAAGCCTCTTGCGCCGATGATGCTGCGATGCGACGGTCCGACACGACTACCTCCCACAACAGACGCTGACGCCGTCAATGCGGCTATGAATTTTTGGGGTTTAGTTGGTAAAGGCAGCTATCGCCGTTAGCGTGGATACCACGCCTGGGGTTATGTGGTCGGTCCGTCGCATCGCCTTCGACTTTGGGCACAATGAGATTGGCGAGCTCGCCAATCGTGAGTTCGACAAATACCACCACTTCTCCAATTTCCAAGGCAACGTCGAGGGCGCGTTCGACTTCTAGCAGGAGCTCCACCCGGGACGCTGACTCGAGGCCCAAATCCAGCGACAGGTTGGTCTGGTCAGTTAGTTCACGCTCAGAAAACGACGGGCGAAGGGCGCATACGGCGCGGATGATCTCGGCGACCACACGATCGCGGGTTAGCGGCGTGCTGCTTACCGGCGCCGGTTTTCCGGAGGTGCGAATCTCGGGTTCGTCATTGTGTGATGCGTTGGTAGAGCCGGTCATTGCCCGCCTCCATGAGATCTGCGGCAATGCGGCGCCTGCGCAGCTTGCCGCTGGTTGTCTTACTTAGCCAGTTCCGTGGTACGAATCTGACCCCCGTCAACGGCAGACCGGCCGCTCTGGCAGCTCCCAGCAGTTCTCGACGGCAGGCCATTGCCGCGTCGTCGCTGACGTCGGATCCGCTTTCGATCACTGCAACCATCTGGGTTGCCGCGTCGTGGTCCACTCCGACCACCGCAACGCGCCCTGTTTTGCCAAAGCCCGTCCGGACCAGGAAGTCTTCGACCTCGGTGGGCAAAAAATCCTGACCGGCGACCCGCACGACTTCGGCGGCCCGACCGGTGAAGACCAATTCGCCGTCAGCAATGAATCCGAGGTCGCCGGTGTGCACCGGAACCGAAGCGGGGATAACTTCGCCTCCGAAGGGGCCCGAGCACCGAGACGCTGACCGCACAACTACATCGCCGACGATGCGCTCGCCTGCCGGACGCCCCCCGACCTCGATCCATACTTCGGTATTGCGCGCGGGTGGTCCAACGGACACCAGGCGGGTGAATCGCTCGCTTCGATCGGGTGTTTCGGGTGCATCCACCGTCCGCCAGTGCCGATCCCCGGGAGCACAGGTCACCATCAGCGTCGCGTCGGCTAGGCCGTAGCACGGTCGCACCACATTTTCGCCGCATCCGGCCGTTGATTCGAACGCCGTTAGGACATTAGGGCGGATGACGTCGGCGCCTACGAGCACGGCGCGCAGCGCATCGAGACGGCGGCCGCGCGATGCCAAGGCCTTGGTTGCGATATGCATCCCGGCGGGAATGACCGGCCAAAAGCCCACTCGGTGAGTCGCCATTTGTTCGATCCACTGGGCCGGTGCCGTCAGGAATTCTTCGGGGCTCCACAGCAACAAAGGGCACCCGAGCGATAAACCGAGCAACGTGCTGACGAGTCCCATGTCATGCGACAGCGGCAGCCACGAGCCCGCCACGGGGTCCGATCCGACCGCGGTGGCGTCCGCCAATATCTCCAATTGAGCACTGAGGGCGCGATGTGATATTCGCAGGGGCCGAGGGCTGCCGACACTCCCCGAACTGAACTGTAAAAAGGCCGTTTGCTCGTGAGCGACGTCGGGTTGCGAGTGCTTTGATACCTGTTGCCACGTTCCATGCAGGTAGACGAATCGAGCGTTGACCTTTTCGGCAACGTCGTTAACGCGTCTTTGCACCGACGTAGCCGACTCGTAGGTTCGTGAGCCAGACAGCACAAGTGGCACTCCGCCGGCAAGCGCCACGGCGAAAAGCCCGGCCAAGGCGTCCTGTGGCTCCTGCACGACGATCGGTACGACAGTGCCTGCCAGATCTGGGGCCATTGCCGATTCGGCACGACCTGCGGCGACGATCTCACGCGCATCGAGCGTGGCACGGGCGCGAATGATCGGTATCGCTGTCGATCTGCCTTCGATCGACTCGCAGAGGTCAACAAGTACGGAACCCTGGGAAACGAATGTGTCCGGCAGTAGATTTGCACTCAGGGATTTCATCATCGCACCTCTCATAACCGGATCGGATTTTAAAGCGCTGTGATGCGGTGGCGCACGTAATTCGCGTTCGCAGAATCGTCCCGAAAAGCGGTCGCCACGGAACGGCGTTGTGGAATTGAAAAATGGGCCCGATGATTTTCAAATATTGTTTGCCATGTACCAACACGGATGCTGGCATTCGCGCGGTTTTGCGCGGTTATAAGGAGCTGGCTTCGTGGGGTCGCGGCATAAGATATCGGGTCACCCGTTAGAGGTTTGGTGGGGCCCGATGAGACGAATGGCGCAAATCGGCAATTGCGATCGCAGCCGCTGAGCACTTGCACAAATGCTGACCCGCTAGGCGGGCGATCGGCGTCGCGGTTGCCTTCGGCGGCGATACGCGCGAGCAACACTGTCCCCGGGTGGACCGCAAACTCGACCATCGCATCCTCCAACCGGTGCAGCACCCGCGTTTCATAGGAGGGGCGAGCGTGCTGAGCGCCGCTGAATCGTCTCTCTAACTTCCTTTCTCTCCCAGCTCATCATGGCTCATATCGCTATTGCTGCACAAGGCCCAACTGTGTCCGCCTTCGGCCCGCCTGGAATTGGGCGCGCGACTGAGCGTCCCTTCGTGGCAAGCGGACAGAAGCGTTTCGGATCGCGCGCAGCAACCTGAAAATCGTCAGTCGCGACATGACGTCTGTCGGCGATTCCGACGCGCCGTCCACGACCCAGCTGCGCGCCGGGGCATGATGATCCGGCAAGCCTGCGGTTACCGGCACCACGGCCCCCGCTCACGGGCGGTGACCGTTTAGCGCCTTCGTCATATCGGATCTCATCCGGTTGTCGCCAAAGTCGCGGAGTCGACCTCGAGGATCCGTTAGCGTAGGCTGCAACGTGATTATCAAGTTTGCTGTAGATGGTCGATCATTGCTCACATGTCTAATAGACTGCTCAATTCGTCGCAAGCCTAATAAAAGTACCAGAATTGATCGCACGCCTAATAACAAGGTTGAATTGTCAGGACAAGTTAATTAACGGCATCGAAGAAATTAATTAACAGACACGAAAGAAAGTAATTTACGCGCTCGAAGAAATTAGGTGACCGATTTGACCGCAGCGTTGCCCCCGGCCTTGCGCAGGGCGCTGCAACTGCTCGCCGAGCCTCCCACCGAGCCGGAGGTCACCAGGGGCTACCTCGATTTGCTCGCAGCCGAATCGGTTGGAGAAGGCTCCCCATCGGCGAACAAAACCGGGGCGATCCAGGCCCTATGGGCCTCCCCGATTGCGGCGATGGTCTACGACAACGCCCAAGCGGTGCTGCGCAAGCTGGTGCGGGCTTTCGAGCCCCCAGTCGAGTGGCTCGACATCCCGCGGGGCGGGATCATCCTGGACGCTGGCTGCGGCCCTGCCAGCGTCACTGCGTCCCTGGCCCGCGCTGCGGGCCCGGGCGCACTGGTGCTGGGCGTTGATCGCTCCAGGGCGATGTTGGCTCGCGCGGTCCGCGCGCAATCGGGACCACAGGTCGGCTTCCTACGCGCGGACGCACAGCAGCTTCCACTGCGCGACGAGACGGTCGATGGGGTCGTCTCGATCGGCGTGCTGCAATTCATGCCAAACCCGGCTGCCGCGCTGGCCGAGATGGCGCGCGTGCTGCGACCGGGCGGACGGCTGGGTGTGGTCGTCCCCGTCGTGCGGCATGCCGCCCGGTTCTGGCGCAGGCTACCGAGCCTCGATCCGTACGTGTTCAGCAAAGATGAGGTCGCGGACATCCTGATGGACCACGGCTTCGCCGGCGTGCAGACCAAGAATGTCGGGCCCGTCCAGTGGGTGCGCGGCAAACGCGGGGCGTAACCTCGGCAGTAGCACGTCGGCGTGGCCGGCGTTTCGCGAAAATCCATGGAGCGCAAGGGCATACGGACGGTGGCCGCGATGGATGGGCTGAAGCGCTATGTCGGCGCGTTGGCGGGCTGGAACATCCCGGAGCCGTCGGATTCCTCCTCAGCGCGGATCACGTGCACCACCGCGTTGATCAACGCCAGGTGGGTGAACGCCTGCGGGAAGTTGCCCAGGTGCCGGCCGGTGCGCGGCTCGATCTCCTCGGCGTAGAGGTGCAGCGGGCTCGCGTAGGACAGCAGCCGCTCGCAGAGCCGCTTGGCACGGGCTACCTCGCCGATCTCGACCAGCGCCGACACCAGCCAGAAGGAGCAAATCGTGAACGTGCCCTCCTCGCCGGAAAGCCCGTCGTCGGTCTGTTCGACCCGGTAGCGCAGCACCAGGCCTTCCTCGGTGAGCTCGTTTGCGATCGCGAGCACCGTGTTGCGCACTCGCGGATCGTCGGGCGGCAGGAATCGGGTCAGCACCACCAGCAGCAGCGAGGCGTCCAGCGCGTCGCTGCCGTAGCGCTGGGTGAACACGCCGCGGGAGTCCACGCCGTGCTTCAGGATGTCGGCCTTGATCTCCTCGGCGATGTCATGCCATTGCTGGGCATAGCTCTTCTCACCCTGTCGCTTCGCCAGTTTGGACCCGCGGTCCAGGGCCACCCAGCACATCACCTTCGACGACGTGAAGTGTTGCGGCTCCCCGCGCACCTCCCAGATTCCGCGGTCGGGCTCGCGCCAATGCGCGATCGCCTCCTCGACCTGCTTCTTCAACACCGGCCACAACGTTTCCGGAACCTGCTCGCGTGATTTGGCGTGCAGATAGAACGAATCCAGGATCGAGCCCCAGATGTCGTGCTGGACCTGGTCGTAGGCGCCGTTGCCGATGCGCACCGGACGGGCGTGGTCGTAGCCGGTCAGGTGGTGCAGCTCGTCTTCGACCAGGCTGCGTTCGCCACCCACCCCGTACATCACCTGCAGCGGATGGCGCTCGTTGCTGTTGGCGCCGGACACGTCGGCGATGAACGCGAAGAAATCGTCGGCCTCGCGGTCCAGTCCCAGCGTGTAGAGCCCCCACAACGCGAACGTCGAGTCGCGAACCCAGGCGTAGCGGTAGTCCCAATTGCGTTGCCCCTGAGGTGTTTCCGGAAGCGACGTGGTACTGGCCGCCAGCAGCGCGCCGGTGGGGGAATAGGTCAGGCCCTTCAGCGTCAGCGCGCTGCGCTGCAGGTACGCCCGCCACGGATGGTCGGGGAAGTTGCCAATGTTGATCCATTGCCGCCAGCACTCGGTGGTCTGCCACATCTTTTCCGCAGCCTCGGCATAGGTCTGCGGCGCCGGGTGCTTGGTCCAGCTGAGCGCGACGAAGACGTCGTCGCCCTCGGTCATCCGGGTGCGCGCCCGGGCCTCCCGCCCCTCGATACCGATGCGCAGGTTCGTGGTCAGCCGGAGCGTCGGGTGGGTGTCGGGTTGCCGGCCCGCTCGCGCGACGGCCTCGCCGTACGCATTGGCCGAGTAGTCCCAGACCGCGGTGTCGCGGTGGTAGTCGAACGCCGGCTCGCAGCTCATCATCAGTTCGACGGTGCCGCTGACGCACCGCACCGTGCGCAGCAGGATGTGCTCGGCATCCCAGTCCATCGGGGTGCGACGGTGTGTGTGCGAGCGACGTTCGAGGTCGTGCCAGGGCCCCATCACCAGCGCGTCGCGCACGATCAGCCAGCCGGTGTGGGTCTGCCAGGTGGTCTCCATGATCAGGCTGCCGGGAAGGTAGCGGCGGGCCGACGGCACCGAGACGCCGTAGGGGCCGAGCCGGAAATGCCCGGCGCTGCGGTCCAGGATCGCGCCGAACACGCTCGGCGAGTCCGGCCGGGGTACGCACAGCCACTCCACGGAACCGGCCGGGGAGATCAGGCAGGTCGTCTCCCAGTCGGACAGAAACGCGTAATCGGCGATCGGCGGAAACGGGTTGCGCAGCGCACCAGTGGACGCGAAGGGTGCGGGCGCGCTGAAATCGAGGGGCGACGCCAAAGCCGATTCGCGGCTCCTCTCCGGCGCCGTTTCGAGGGCTTCCCCGGGGGCGGCGTCGGCCGGTTGGTCGGCGGGTTGAGCGTGCAGCACCATTTCGACATCATCGACTGTCGACCTGCTCGCCGTCCATGATTTTGCTGATAAGCGTTGGCGGTGACCTTCCCGCGCCGTAGTTGTGCTGCCCGTCGTGCTAGCGGTGACCCCCGCTGCGGGGCTTTGCCGGACTGCCTCATCGGCGGTGGCATCGCGTTGATGCGCCACGCCGGCAGGGTGTGCGGCTCACCAGCGTCCGGCGCACGATTCGTGATCGTCGCTCGGCTATTTGATACACGAGTCGGACCGCCTGCGCCTCAACAATTCTCGTTGCATCGTTAGCGGCGATACCGCCGAGCCCGGGACTCGCACGTACGAGACCGACACTGGTGGAAAGACTTTGGCAGAGCCGAACCACCGGATCAGCGACGATGCGCAGCGGGCCGTTTGTGCGTATTGCATTCTGCGCCAAGATAATACGGGTCCAGTAAAGCCTCGAGTGTTGTACGCCAGTCCAATACGCACTGACGTTGCAAAGCTGTGCCGCCGCGCATAGCGTCATCACGCGGGTGGCTCGCCCCGGCGCCTAGTCCGGGGAGGGCGCCAGATGGGTGGAGAGTCTGCCCGGGGGGATCAAGCCGGATATCCCCATTCAGCAACGAATGGAGAATGCGATGGAAACAATTCACAACCTCCGCAGATGGATCCTCGCCGCGGCCATGGCGGGTGCGCTCGGTGCTTTCGGACTGGGCGCCGGGATGGCCAGCGCTGACCCGGACAACGGCGGCAGCGTCAACGGTGGTGCCGGTGGCGGCGTTAACGTGGGTCCGGTCCAAGGCGGTGTCGGCGGCAACACGGGTGGCGGTGTCAACGCCGGTCCGGGCGGCGTCAGCGGCGGTGCCGGCACCGGCACCGGCGGCGACCTTAACTTGGGTCCGGTTCAGGGCGGCGTGGGCGGCAACACGGGTGGCGGTGTCAACGCCGGTCCGGGCGGCGTCAGCGGTGGTGCCGGCACCGGCACCCGTGGCGGCGTTGACCTGGGTCCGATTCAGGGTGGCGCGGGCGGCCACACGGGTGGCGGCAT
>NZ_MBEM01000064.1:0-134089 GCF_001954045.1 Mycobacterium sp. SP-6446
TGGTTGACCAGCTCGGTCAGGCCGTCGGTCAGGTGATGCCACAGCGTCGGCGAGTACAGCGCCATGATGGTGCCCACGATCGCGTCGCTGTAGCTCAGCCCGCGCGGGTCGTTGGTGGGCATCGGCCTGCCGATCAGCTGGTTGTTCGGGTCGACCATCGGGTCGATCAGGCTGTGGTAGACGTCGACGGCCTTGGCGGGGTCGGTGCCCAGCGGGCAGGTCGGCTGCTTGGCGCAGTCCGCGGCGAACGCGTTGAACGCGTCCTGAAATCCCTTGGCCTGACGCAGGTCCGCTTCGATCTGGTCGGCGTTGGGATCGACGGCGCCGTCGAGGATCATCGCCCGCACGTTCTGCGGGAAGGCTTCCGCGTAGGCGGAGCCGATCCGGGTGCCGTAGGAGTATCCGAGATAGGTCAGCTTGTCGTCGCCGACCGCCTTGCGGATGGCGTCGAGATCCTTCGCGACGTTGACGGTGCCGACGTTCGCCAGGAAGCTCTTGCCCATCTTGTCCACGCACCGGCCGACGAACTGCTTGGTCTCGTCCTCGATGTGGGCCACGCCCGCCGGGCTGTAGTCGACGTTCGGTTCCGTGCGCAGCCGGTCGTTGTCGGCGTCGGAGTTGCACCACAACGCCGGTCGCGACGAGCCTACCCCGCGTGGATCGAACCCGATCAGGTCGAACCGCTCGCGCACCCGCTTCGGCAGCGTCTGGACGAGGCCCAGGGCGGCCTCGATGCCCGACTCGCCCGGGCCGCCGGGATTGATGACCAGCGACGCGAGCTTGTCCCCCGTCGCGGGGAAGCGAATCATCGCCAGGGTCGCCAAGTCGCCGTTGGGATCGTTGTAGTCGACCGGCACGGCCAGCTTGCCGCACAGCGCGCCGGTGGGGATCTTGGCTTTCGGGTTGGACGAACGGCACGGCGTCCATTCGATCGGCTGGCCCAACTTGGGCCCGGCCATGAGCGGACGCCCGCCCACGACGCGGACACAGCCCGCGAGGAGCAGCGCCACGGCAGCAATCGCCGTCCAGATCAGCAGCAAGCGCGCGATCATGTCGCGGCGAGACGAACCCATGCCAACATATGCTGCCAGAGCAGCACCGAGTGCCTGATCAGCGGCCGGATGTCAGCCCGCTACCCGGCGGCCTCGAGCAGCTCTTCCATCCCCACCGCGAACTCGTCGGCCATCTCCCACAAATCGGGCAGTAATTCCGGGCAGGAGATGAGCCCGACGTCCAAATTTCCGCACAGCGACATCACTGTGATGTTGAGACCCGAGCTGTGAAAGATCGGCCCCAACGGGTACATCGCCTTGACGGCGCAGCCGAGCAGGTACAGCGGAACCTGCGGACCCGGCACGTTGGAGACGACGAGGTTGTGCACCGGCATGCTCTCGGTCAGTCGGGAACTGGCATAGAGCCGCATCGCCACGCCGAACACCGCCGGCGCCGCGAACTGCGACCAATCCTGCAACAGCGAAGCGCCGATAGCCGAACTATGTTGCTTGGCAACCGAATTCGCTTCGGCGATGGCCTTCAGGCGCTGCACCGGGTCGCTGATCTGGGTGTGCAGACTGGCAAACATGCCCGAAACCTTGTTGCGGCCAGGGCGATCGGACTTGCCGTGCACCGAGACCGGCACCATCGCCACCAGCGACTCGTCGGGCAGGTCGCCGCGGTCGGCCAGGTATTGCCGAAGCACCCCGGAAACCAACGCCAACACCACGTCGTTGACCTTGACGCCGAATCGGTTCTTTACCTTCTTGATGTCGTCGAGATCCAATGTGGCGTAAGCGATGTTGCGCCGGGCGTTGATGCTGGCGTTGAAGACGGTCCGCGGCGCGCCGAAGGGACGCGCCATCGTCTGACCCTGGCGGGCCTTGCGCAACGTCGAGACGAGCGACGACACCGTGTCGGGCACCGCATTGGCCAGACGCAACGGCCGGGTGGCGAATCGGTACAAGCCGCCCGCGGCGATCTGCCAGGTGCTGGCGCTCCCGACGCCGTCCACCGGATCCGGCGCGGGCGCGTCGGCCTCGGTGGCGCACAGCTGCGACATCAGGTTGGCGCCGGTGACCCCGTCGACTCCGGAGTGGTGCACCTTCGTCATCACGGCGACGCGCCCGTCGCGATGACAATCGGTGCCCGCCACGCCCTCGATGACCCACATCTCCCACAGCGGCCGCTGCCGGTCCAGCGGCAGCGACGCGATGTGCCCGCAGATTTGCGACATCTCGTCGCGCCCTCCCGGTGGCGGCAGCCCGATCCGGTGCAGGTGGCGGTCGACGTCGAAGTTGTCGTCGTCCACCCACACCGGGTGATCGAGGTTCAACGGACTGTTGGCGAGTTTTTCGCGGAATTGCGGCATCGCTTTCAGGCGCAGCGACAGCGCGTCGCGCAGCCGGTCGAAGGTGTAGCCGCCGGGCATCGTCGAGGTGTCCAGATCGAGGATCGAGCAAACATGCATGGGCTGCGAGGGGGTCTCCAAGTACAAGAAACTGGCGTCGAGTCCGCTGAGCCGCTGCATGGCCTGAATGGTATGTCTCACACTGCCGGGGCGGTGCAATTGCGCAGCCGAGATGGCAGAATGGCACCGTCAAGCGAACCCGGGGACCCCGTGGGGCCACGAGGATCGACCGACCACTACCAGGGACAATGATGTCTGAGCACAACGTTTACGGTGCAAACTCATCCGCAAACTCGGCCGCCGACGCCAAGCCGCCGACCAAAATCCGCACTCATCACTTACAGAAAATGAAGGCCGAGGGCCACAAGTGGGCCATGCTCACGGCCTACGACTACTCGACCGCCCGCATCTTCGACGAGGCCGGCATCCCGGTTCTGCTGGTCGGGGATTCCGCCGCCAACGTCGTGTACGGCTACGACACCACGGTGCCCGTCTCGGTCGACGAACTGATCCCGCTGGTTCGCGGCGTGGTCCGGGGGGCGCCGCACGCGCTGGTCGTCGCCGACCTGCCGTTCGGCAGCTACGAAGCCGGACCGAACGCCGCCCTGGCCACCGCCACGCGGTTCATGAAGGAGGCCGGCGCGCACGCCGTCAAGCTCGAGGGCGGCGAGCGGGTAGCCGAACAGATCGCCTGCCTGACCGCCGCGGGCATCCCGGTGATGGCGCACATCGGCTTCACCCCGCAAAGCGTGAACAGCCTCGGCGGTTTCCGGGTGCAGGGCCGCGGTGACGGCGCCGAACAAACCATCGCGGATGCGATCGCCGTCGCGGAAGCCGGAGCGTTCTCCGTCGTGATGGAGATGGTGCCCGCGGAGCTGGCCACCCAGATCACCGGCAAGCTGACCATCCCGACGATCGGGATCGGCGCCGGCCCCAACTGCGACGCGCAGGTCCTGGTCTGGCAGGACATGGCCGGGATGAGCGGCGGCAAGACCGCTCGGTTCGTCAAGCGGTTCGCCGACGTGGGCGCCGAATTGCGCCGGGCCGCAACGCAATACGCCCAAGAGGTGGCCAGCGGGGTTTTCCCGGCCGACGAGCACAGCTTCTAGCATCGGCTTGACCATCGCGGGCTTTCCGCCCGCCCGAACCGTCGAACCCGTCACGGCAGCTTCTGCCGAAAATCGTTGTGTGACAACGGTGGTAGGATTTCTCCTATATATAAACGCGACTCCGTGGGCGGGGGGTTGAACATATAGTCGGCAATCGTGGTTGCTTCGTGCACCGCCGAACGGTCTTGAAGTTGCCGCTGCTACTGGCAGGAGGCACCGCCCTGGCGCGAGCGCCTCGCGCCACCGCACAACCCCTCGACCCGCCGGACTCGGCCCGGTGGTCAACCGACCGCGCCGACCACTGGTATCGAGCGCAAGGCTGGCTCGTCGGCGCCAACTACGTCACGTCGAACGCCGTCAACCAGCTGGAGATGTTCCAGCCCGACACCTTCAACCCCCTGCGCATCTATCTCGAGCTGGGCTGGGCCCGGGCCGCCGGATTCAACACCGTGCGGGTGTTCCTGCACGACCAGCTCTGGACCGAGGATCAGCGGGGGTTCCAAGGCCGTCTGGCCCAGTTCGTCGCCATGGCGGCCGAGCACGGCATCAAACCGCTCTTCGTCTTGCTCGACTCCTGCTGGGACCCGTTCCCGAAAGCCGGCCCGCAGCGCGCCCCGACGCCCGGCGTCCACAACTCGGGCTGGGTGCAAAGTCCGGGCGCCGAACGGCTCGGCGACCGCGCCTACCTCGACACGCTGCGCGCCTATGTGACTGGCGTGCTGTCGCAATTCCGCAATGACGACCGGGTTTTGGGTTGGGACCTGTGGAATGAGCCCGACAATCCCTCGCGCCACTATGGGTCCGTCGAGAGGCCGGACAAGGTGGAGCTGGTCGCGGACTTGCTTCCGCAGGTTTTCGCGTGGGCGCGTTCGGTTGATCCCGTTCAACCGCTGACGAGTGCCGTCTGGCAGGGCGAGTGGCCGGACGCCGGAAGTACCGACGTCATCAGCCGGATCCAGCTCGACAACTCCGACATCCTCACATTCCACTCCTACGGCGCACCGGTGGACTTCGAGAGGCGCATCGACGATCTCGCCTCGGGGGACCGACCGATCCTCTGCACCGAGTACCTGGCCCGGCCCCTGGGCAGCACCGTTGCGGAGATCCTGCCAATCGCCAAACGCTACAAGGTTGGTGCGATCAATTGGGGACTCGTCGCGGGGAAGACTCAAACCTACTTGCCCTGGGACTCGTGGGATCACCCGTACCCGGCGATTCCGGATGTCTGGTTTCACGATCTGCTGCAACACGATGGACGGCCGTTTCAGGACGACGAAATCCAAGCGATTCGTCAGCTCAACGGCCTGGCGATGCACCTCCGCCCTTAGGGCCGCTTAAGCGCGGCACCGCGGTGTGGCAATCTGTGTGTGCCCGGCCGCGAGCGCCGACGACCTTTTGACAGCGCAGCAACGCGCAACGGAGCCGAAAATGCCTGCAGAAGCGCAAAACACCTCCCGCTATCTGGAGGTGGAGCGCAAGTTCGACGTCGTCGAATCCACGGTGTCGCCATCGTTCGAGGGCATCGCGGCGGTGGCTCACGTCCAGAAATCGCCGACCCAATCGTTGGACGCGGTGTACTTCGACACCCCGTCGCATGACCTGGCGCGGCACAAGATCACGCTGCGGCGCCGCACCGGTGGGCACGACGCGGGCTGGCACCTGAAGTTGCCGGCCGGACCCGATGCGCGCACCGAGATCCGGGCGCCGCTGGGCACATCCGACCCGACGGCCGCCGACACCGTGCCGGGAGAGTTGGTTGACGTTGTGCTCGCGATCGTTCGCGACCGCCCGATCGAGCCGGTCGCGCGCATCGCCACCCAGCGGGAAAGCCAGCTGCTCTACAGCGCCGACGGCACCGCGCTGGCGGAGTTCAGCAATGACCACGTCACGGCCTGGTCGGGCGGCGCGGCCGCGGACGCCGGCCCGGCCCCGGCCGAACAGGAGTGGCGCGAGTGGGAACTCGAACTCGTCGCCGGGAACGGCGCCGCCGACGCCTCGTTGTTGAGCCGGCTGAGCAATCGGTTGCTCGACGCGGGTGCCGCGCCGGCCGGCCACGGCTCGAAGTTGGCGCGAGTGCTGGGCGCGACGTTGCCGGCCAACGGCAGCCGGCCGCCCGACGACCCCGTGCACCGCGCGGTGGCCGAACAGGTTGACGAGCTGTTGGCGTGGGACCGCGCCGTGCGCGCCGACGTGGACGACGCCGTGCACCAGATGCGGGTGACCACCCGCAAGATCCGCAGCCTGCTGCGGGAATCGCCGGAGTCCTTCGGGTTGTCCGACGGCGCCTGGATCCTCGACGAGCTGCGCGAGTTGGCCGGTGTGCTGGGCGTGGCGCGCGACGCCGAGGTGCTCGGGCAGCGCTACGAGCAGGAGCTGAACCGGTTGGCGCCGGAGCTGGTGCGCGGGCCCATTTGGGAACGTCTGGTCGAGGGCGCCCGCCGCCGCTACCAGACGGGGCTGCGGCGATCGTTGATCGCGATGCGCTCGCAGCGATACTTCCGTCTACTCGACGCCCTCGATGCGCTGGTGGCCGAGGTCCCGGCGCCCGCGTCCGGTGCGGAATCGCATGCGATAACCATCGAGCGCGCCTACAAGAAGGTGCGGAAGGCGGCCAACACCGCGGCCGAACTGGATCAAGTCGATCAGACCGACCAGGAGTACGAGCATCATCGCGACGAGGCGCTGCACCGGATCCGCAAGCGCGCCAAGCGACTTCGCTACACCGCGGCGGCCACCGGCGACGACGAGGTGTCCAAGCAGGCCAAGGCCATCCAGACGCTGCTCGGTGATCACCAGGACAGCGTGGTCAGCCGCGAGCACTTGAATCAACAAGCCAACGCCGCACACCTCGCCGGCGAGGACACCTTCACCTACGGTCTGCTCTATCAGCAGGAGGCCGAGCTGGCCGAGCGTTGCCGCCAGCAGCTCGACGACGCGCTACGCAAGCTCGCCAAGTCGGTGCGCAGAGCCCGCGAATGAGGCCGCGCCCCTGAGGGGCGGACGAGTTGGCCTGTAAGCCGGATTCTGTTCCCCGTCGCCGCGCTTGAGCAACGGCGACGCGGCGGCGACCATCCATCTGGACACACCGTTGCCGGGTGCCTCGAGCGGCCTACCCGCAGGCTCGGGCGAGCAACCCTCGGACGCCTGCGCGGCCGCACTTTCGTGCGGCCTTCTTGGCCTTGCTTCGGGTGGGGTTTGCCAAGCCACCCCGGTCACCCGGAATGCTGGTGCGCTCTTACCGCACCGTTTCACCCTTACCACCGCGAGGGTGGCGGTCTGTTTTCTGTGGCACTTTCCCGCGAGTCACCTCGGATTGCCGTTAGCAATCACCCTGCTCTGTGAAGTCCGGACTTTCCTCGAACCGCCTTGCGACGGTCCGCGGCCGCCCGGCCAACTCGTCCGCGACGATCCACGGTACCCGCAGCGGAATCTGCTGGCCAGCGGCGTTTGTCCATTACGCCATTTATTCAATCATTGCCTAATTAGCGACGTTGGTGTCACGCTGACCGCATGACAGAAACCGAAGGGTATGTCGATCAGGCGTACATGGGAATCGCCGAGCCCCAGCCGATGTACAAGGCGTTGCGCGAATCCACCCCGGTGTTCCGAGGCCCCACGGCGGTGGTTCTCAGCCGCCTGGCCGACATCGAGATGGCGCTCAAGCACACCGAGCTGTTCTCGTCGAACATGGACGCCGTCGACCTCGGCAACGTCCGACCGATGATCCCGCTGCAAATCGACCCGCCCGACCATGCGAAGTACCGCCGCATCCTCGATCCGTTGTTCACCCCGCGAGAAATGGCCCGGCGCGAGCCCCGCGTCAGCGAGCTGGTCAACGAGATGATCGACCGCTTCGCCGGCCGGGGCGAATGCGACTTCCACGAAGAGTTCGCCGTTCCCCTCCCCTGCACCGTCTTCCTGCAATTGCTCGGTCTGCCGCTGGAGGACCTCGACCAGTTCCTGGAGTGGAAGGACGGCATCATCCGGCCTGAGGGCGACTCGGGCTTCGACCGCCGCCACGACACCTGTGCGGGCACGGCGCAACAGATCTACGACTACTTCGACCGCGCCATCGACGACCACATCGCCAGCCCGCGCGACGACGTGCTCTCCGCCATGATCGCCGCGAACGTGGAAGGTAGACCGCTAACGCGCGAGGAGCTCCTCGACATCTGCATCCTGTTCCTCATCGCGGGGCTGGACACGGTGACCGACTCGCTCGACTGCTTTTTCGTGTACCTGGCGTGCCATCCCGACCACCGTCGTCAGCTCGTCGAGCAGCCCGACATCCTGCCGAGCGCCATCGAGGAGTTGTTGCGCTGGGAGACCCCGGTGCCGGGTGTGGCCCGCGTCTGCATCCAGGACACCGAGGTGGGCGGTTGCCCGATCAGCAAGGGCGAAAGGATCAGCCCGCTGCTCGGTGCGGCCAACACCGACCCCGCCGAATTCCCCGACCCCGAACTCGTCGACTTCAACCGCAGCCCAAACCGGCACCGCGCGTTCGGCGGCGGACCGCACCGCTGCCTCGGATCGCACCTGGCCCGCATGGAGCTGCGGGTGGCGCTGCGCGAATTCCACCGGCGCATCCCGGATTACGAGATCAAGCCGGGCGCGCAGCTGACCTACACCGCAGCGCTGCGGTCGGTGGAGTCGCTGCCGCTGGTATTCCCGGTGTCATGAGTCGCGTGTCGGTTGACGCCGAGCGCTGCACGGGGCACGGCCGCTGTTACACGTTGGCGCCCGACGTCTACGACGCGGACGAGGTAGGTCACTGCGTCGTGCTCGTCGAAGACGTCTCCGGCGACCTCGAAGCACAGGCCGCCGTCGGCGAGCAGAACTGCCCGGAGCAGGCAATCACGTTGTCTCGCTGAGTATTTCAGCGATATTTAGGCGAAGCAGACGACGCTGCGCGCCCCGCGCCCCGCGGTCATGTCGGTGAAGGCCGCCTCGACGTCCTCGATGCCGATCCGCCGCGTCACCAGCGCCTCGAGATCGAGGCGGCCACGCTGGGCGAGCTCGGCGAGCACCGGGATGTCGCGCACCGGATCGCTGGCGCCGTAGACGCTGCCCTGAATCGTCTTGCCGTCGGCCATCAACGACAGCGCGGGAAACGTCACCTCCTCCGCGATCCCGGCCGCGCCGACCAACGTGACCTTGCCGCCGCGGCGGGTGGCCTCGTAGGCGGCGCGCATCGTGGCGGGCTTGCCGACCACCTCGATTCCGTGATCGACCCCGGCACCGCCGGTCAGGTCGAGCACCGCCTTGGACAGGTCGACGTCACTCGCGTCGACGGTGTCGGTCGCGCCGTTGGCCACGGCGGCGGGGAGTTGGGCGGCGACCCGGTCGGCGGCGATGATCCGCGACGCGCCCGCCAGCCGTGCCCCCTGGATCGCGGCCAAACCCACACCGCCGCAACCGATCACGAGCACGCTCTCCCCCGACCGCACGGCCGCCGTGCGCATCACCGCGCCGACCCCGGTGGTGACGCCGCAGCCCAGCAGCGCGGCAAGGTCGAGCGGCAGCGACTCGTCGACCGGC
Organism: Mycobacterium sp. SP-6446; assembly: GCF_001954045.1. NCBI lineage: Bacteria > Bacillati > Actinomycetota > Actinomycetes > Mycobacteriales > Mycobacteriaceae > Mycobacterium > Mycobacterium sp. SP-6446. Next base: position 9,052 of record NZ_MBEM01000064.1, read on the forward strand.
ACCACCGCCGCCGCCGGGAGCAGCGTCTGTTCGGCCAGCGACCCCACGCCCATGCCCGGCCACACCGGCCCGCCGGCGCTCTCCGCGTACGGATCGCCGTAGGCGTGGTCGTAGCCGTGCGCGCACAGCTGGGCCTCCCCGCGCAGGCAATGTGGGCAGGCCCGGCAGGGCACGTTCCACGTCAGCACGACGTGGTCACCCGGGCTCACGTTGGTGACGTCGTCGCCGACCTCGGCGACGACGCCGGCGCCCTCATGTCCGAGCGTCGACGGCAGCAGCGTCGGTATCGACCCGTCGCGCAGCGACAGGTCGCTGTGGCAGACGCCGCTGGCGCGCAGTTGCACCCGCACCTCCTGCTTGCCGAGGGGCCGTAGTGAGAGTTCCTCCAGCGCGGTGGGCTGTCCGACCTCGCGCAGCACGACGGCTTTCATGGGACGGCCGCCTTCATGAAACCCATACTGTGATCCACGTCATATCGACTTACGATGGCGGGACATCCGCACTGGGTCAAGGGAGGCGGGCATGACGGGATCAACGACGATCACGCGAGAAACCCACGCCGATCAGGCGGTGCTGACGATTGGCGGACAGACGCAGCCGGGTGCCGCGGGGACCTACCCCGTACACAATCCGGCCCGGCCGGCCGAGATCGTCGGCTATGCACCCGCCGCCGACAAGGCCCAGCTCGACGCCGCGGTGTCGGCCGCACGTCGTGCGGCGCCCGAATGGCGAGCCCTCGGCGTCACCGAACGCATCGCGGCTTTCACCGCCGCGGCCACCACGGCCGCCGAACAGTTGGCCGCGCGAGACGGCGCACGCCTGTACACCCGCGAGCACGGCAAGGTGCTGTCCGAAGCGAATTTCGAGATCGACACCGGCCCCGGCCTCGCCGCGCTGATCGGCTCGATGGCCGAGGCCGCGCTAGCGCCCGAGCAGATCGACCCGCAGTCGGAATACCCACGGCTGCACCGCGAGCCGTTCGGTGTGGCCGCGCTCGTGCTCCCGTTCAACTGGCCGCTGGCGCTGACGATGACGAAGCTGGCGTCGGCGCTGACCGCCGGCAACACCGCCGTCGTGAAGGTGCCGCCGAGCTGTCCCCTGGCGGCGCTGCAACTTGCCGGGGCGCTGGCGCAGGCACTGCCGCCGGGTGTGGTCAACGTGCTCGCGGGCCCCGGGAGCGAGCTCGCCCAGGCGCTGGTCACCCACCCCGGCATCGACCTCATCTCGCTGACCGGCGGCGTCGCCACCGGGCGGGCCGTCATGGCGGCCGCCGCGCGCCGGCTCACCCCGGTGTTGCTGGAGCTGGGCGGGAACGACGCCGCGATCGTCGCACCCGACATCGCGATCGGCGACGAGCTGGTCGAGCGGCTGGTGACGGCGACCTACACCACCGGCGGGCAGGTGTGTATGGCGATCAAGCGGCTGTATGCGCCCACCAAACGCGTCGGTGAGCTGGCCGAGGCGGTGCTGGCGCGCTGCGGGCGGGAGGTGCTCGGCGACGGGCTCGCCGAGGAGGTGACGCTGGGCCCGCTGCACACGGCCGCCGGCCGCAACCGCGTCACCGCGCTGGTCGCCGACGCCGAGGCGCAGGGCGCGACAGTGCGAACGGCGGGAAGGGTCCGCGACGAGGACGCCGACTCGGGCGGATACTTCGCGCTGCCAACCGTCGTCACCGATCTGGCGCCGGACTCGAAGCTGGCCACCGAGGAGCAGTTCGGTCCGGTGCTGCCGATCTTCGGCTACGACAGCATCGATGACGCCGTAACCGCCGCGAACGCAACCGAATTCGGCCTCACCGCGTCGGTCTGGACCGGTGATGACGCCCTCGCCGACCGCGTCGCCGGGCAACTCGTGGCGGGCACGGTCAGCGTCAACTGCCACGGCCTGGCCGCCCAGGACCCGCGCCTGCCGTTCGGCGGCTGCGGCCAGTCCGGCATCGGGCGGGAACTCGGCGTCGAGGGAATCCGGGCATTCACCCAGCCGCGCACGTTCGTCCGCCACCCGGCGCCGGGCTAGTTCGTCGGCTGGCGTTGGCCGGCGTTTCCACTGTGCGGTCTGGGCCTTGAGTGTGCGCTGAGGGCGGCCTGGATGCGCACTCAAATTCCAGACGCATACCCTAACGGACGATCTTCGCATTGGTAGACAACGGATTTGAGTTCATCCGCTTGTCCAAGACGAAGTTGTGCGACGCAGCGACGTGGACCATCCACGACTCTCAGTCGGAGGCGCCAGGCTGTCTCGAATGTCGTCTTTTCAGGACAGACGGATCGCCGTAACAACCGGCTCGAACAGCCCACTTCGACTACCCTTGCCGTCCACGGCTTCAGCGACTTGCGGCCTAGTATGACGCCGGAGGTGATCGAATGTCGCAACGGCTGCGCATCGCACACGTCGGGTCTGGCCGAACGGGGCACCTCGTGCTGCGAATGATCCTGACTACGCCTGCGCTCGATCTGGTCAGCCAGTATGTTCACAGCCCGGATAAGGTCGGTCGCGACTCTGGCGAACTCGTTGGCGCGTCAGCGACCGGAATCGTCACTACGCAAGACTTTGAGGCGTTCTTGGCTACCGAAGCCGACTGCGTCACGTATCTCGCGACCGGCACCGGCCGCGCGATCGACGAAGTCATCGATCAGCACTGCGCGATCCTAGCTAGCGGCAAGAACATCGTCACCACAGCGCTGGGCGAACTGATCCATCCCGAGACGCTCGGCGACGCACGGCTGATGAGATTGCAGAATGCCAGTCGTGCAGGTGACACCTCACTCATCGCCGCTGGCATCGCGCCCGGATTCGCGATGGACGTGTTGCCGGTGCAGGTGGCCACGTTATCGGCCATGCCAACGAAAGTCGTTGTAAGCGAACGGATTCTGTGCGGTGCGTACTCGGTGCCAGGATTCTTTGCGGCATTCGGCTTCGGCACGACCCCCGCCGTCGACGCCCAGGCGTACCGACCGGGGACCGGTGTCGCACTCTTCGGGAGTCCTATTCGGTTAATGGCACACGGGCTGGGGTGGCACCTCGACGAGCTTCGCGACCGCAAGGATGTCGCGGTTGCACGAAGCGACTATTCCTGTCCCGCTGGTGAAGTGCCTGCCGGGACAATCATCAGCGTTCGGATTACCGCAGAAGGCATCATGAACGGCGAACCTCGCCTGGCCATCTCCGAGATCTGGTCCTTGAGCGACGAGGTCATCGACGATTGGGAGCCGCGGCCAACCCCCGACGCTGCACCCCGGCTAACGCGGATCACCGTCGACGGAACGCCGTCAGTAATTGTCGATCTTGCACTCGCCGGAAGCCCATTGCCCGGCGCAGACGCGACCGCGGCGCGGGTAGTCAACTCGATCGCTGCGGTATGCGCTGCCGAGCCCGGAATTTATGGCGTACTTGACTTGGCGGTCACACCGGCGATGACGTCGTCCGCTCGTCGGTGACCGGAAGGCAATCTCAGCGCGACCCGTGACGACCCAATCTGAGCGATAATTTCGTCATCCGACGAGGCCGGGAAGCGACGACCCGGCAAGCCAGCGCAGCATCTGCAGCCGACCTGGGCGAGGCAAAGGCGCAACAGGATACATGTGACTTCTGCTCGTAGAAAAAGTCCGATGCGCCCTACGGCATAGTGTGCGAGGCCCTGAGTTGGTCGCTCGCCCGGCTGTCGGGTTTGGGGTCGATGCGTCGCCGCACTGAATCAACGGCCTCGCGCAGCGCCGGCACGAACTGCTCGGACTGCAACACGCTGCATGAATGGCCGGCATCGACGGTCACCACGTGCGCATCGGGTATCTGCTTAGCCAGCCAGAACTGTTGTTTTGGCGGAATCGCCCTGTCGCGCAGCGGAATCAGCACCGCCGTCGGAACATCGATCTGCCCAACCCACGAAGTCGAGTCGAACCGCGTCATCTCGGCAACCGCACGGGCGATTCCACCCGGGCTTGTGCTTCGGAACTGGCCCAGCAGCCACTTAACGTCACTGCGGACGAGGGTTTCGGCGTCGGCCGCCACGGGCCGCGGCAGCCCGGGACGTGGGCTGAACGCCTCAATCAGCCCCGCCAACACGCCGGCTCCCATCCGTTCCCACGTCACCCCATTCCACCATCCGGTTGGCGCCGCCCCCAGCACCAGCCCGTCGAGCCGCTGCGGGTGCCGACGCCAAACTAGCTGGGCCACAGCCGAACCCATCGAATAACCAACCGGGACGAATGTCTCCACGCCGAGCGCATCGGCGAGCGCGGCGACGTCATCGGCGCAGTCCTCGAGCAGAAACCGGGGCGATGAAATGCCCTGACCGTGGAAGCGTTGATCGAACACCACCACGCGGCCAAACCCGCGCATCATCTCCAAGACCGGATACCACATCATCAGCCCGGTACAGGCGAGCCCATGCAGCAGCATGAATGTCGGCGCCCCGGCAACCGGCCCGGAATCGACCACATAAGTGCAACCGCGGCCCGGCAACTCCACGGTCCGGCCGCTGGGAACGTGACCGACCCGAGCAAACCCGGGCAGCCGAGGCGGTTGCCACTGAAAGCCAAGCGGGCGGCGATAGCCGGCCATACCGCCATTACAGCACAGCAACCCCGATTGCGCCGTCAGCCCGCCGGACGGGAACCGGCCGCCACCTCTTGGGCGTATTCGTCGTAGTAGGGCACGTAGCCCTCTTCGCGACCTTCCAGCACGTACAGAGGGTCGGGGACATCGGATCCGTAGCCCTGACTGCGCAGATCACCCTTCTTGCTCTTGAACGTCGAGGTCTGCTCCAGCGAGTCGACCACCCGCACAAACAGCGGGCGAGCGTAGCTCGGCAGACCCTCGGACACCGTGTTGGCCAACGACACACCGTCGAACTGTTTACCTTCGTGCAGCACCACGGCGGCCATCCCGGCGCGTCCGTCGGTGCCGGGAACCTCGACGCCGAACACGGTGGCGGCTTCGATGTTCGGGTCAGCCAACACGGCCGCTTCGACGTCGGTTGTGGCGACGTTTTCACCCTTCCACCGGAAGGTGTCGCCGAGCCGGTCGACAAACGCGGCGTGGCGCCAACCCTGTGGCCGCATCAGGTCCCCGCTGTTGAGCCACACGTCGCCCTTGCGGAAAGCGTTGCGCACCAACTTCTTTTCACTGGCTTCGGCATCGGTGTAGCCCTCGAACGGCTGCACGCTGGTGACCTTGCTCAGCAGTAGCCCCGGTTTTCCGCCGCGGACCTTGCGAACCCGCCCGTTGGAATCACGAACTGGCTCACCGGTTTCGGTGTCGTATTCGACGAATGCCACCGGCGTCGGGCACATCCCGGCGGTCCTCGGAATGTTGAACACGTTGACGAACCCGGTGTTGCCCTCGCTGGCTCCGTAGAACTCGAAGACCCGCGGAATATTGAACCGGGTGGTGAACTCGTCCCAGATGTCGGCGCGCAACCCGTTTCCGGCGATCACGCGCACCTTGTGTTTGCGGTCGGTGTCCTTCTCCGGTTGGTTGAGCAGGTAGCGGCATATCTCGCCGATGTACACGAACGCCGTCGCGTCGTACCGGATCACCTCATCCCAGAACCGCGACGCCGAAAACGACTGCCCCAAAGCCAAAGTGGCACCGGCGCCGACCACCGCCGACAACGCCACCGTCAACGCGTTGTTGTGATACAGCGGAAGGCAGCAGTACAACGTGTCGCTGCTTTTCAACCGCATGCCGAACGCGCCCGACCCACCCAGCGCCCACAGCCACCGGAAATGCGTCATCACACTGGCTTTGGGCGCGCCGGTGGTTCCGGAGGTGAAGATGTAGAAGGCGCTGTCCTTGGCCCGCACCGATGACGTCGCTGCCGGATTGTCGGTGGGCGCGTCGGCGGCGAGCCGGTCCAGTTCGTCGACGGACATCATGACTGCGACGTGCGCCCCGGATTCCTTGACGGCAGTGAGCAACTCGTCGCTGCCGATCAACACCTTGGCGTTCAGCAGGCCCAGGCTGTTGGCGAGCAACTGGTCGCGCTGGTGGTAGTTCAGCATGCCGGCGATCGCGCCCAGTTTGACCGCCGCGAGCATTACCAGCACCATCCGCGGCGAGTTCTTCAGCATGACGCCCACGACATCGCCTCGCCCGACGCCGCGCTCGACAAGCACCGCCGCGTAGCGGTTGACCGTCTCGTTGGCCTGGCGATAGGTCCAGCTTTCATCGTCGAACCGGATGAACACCTGGTCGCCGTGACGTGCCGCGCGGTCCTGGAAGACCTTGCCGATCGAGGTCTTGATCGATCGATGGGCGATGAAGCCGGTCAGCGCGCCACGCAAGATGATGGGCGCATCCTTGATCAGACCGGGTAGTCCGGCAGCGATATCGGTCAGCCCGACGGTGTCTTCAGCCATCGCTATACATTCCGCGCCCGATCGGAGTCTTCTGAGTGCCGGTAGACCAGCCCTGCCCCGCGTTCTAACACTGGCGCCAAGAGCACCGATGCGAGTTCACCGGGCAGCGTCCAGCGCGGCTGAACTCTGCGCGGCCGGTGGATAATCGCCTTCGCGACGACATCAGCAGCCTCGTCCGGCTGCATGCCGGGTATTCTGCGCAGGCTGGGGGTGGGCTCGCTCATTCGGGTGTGGATCAGCCCCATGTACACCGAGGTGACATCGATGCCGACGGCGCGGAGCTCGGGGGTGACGCTGCGCAGCCACAGGTCGAACGCCCCCTTGGATGCCAGGTAGGTGCCCCAACGCGGGGTTGGCATCATCCGCACACCGATGCTGGACACATTCACGATGTGTCCGCTTCCTCGCTCCTGCATCGCCGGTAGTAGTCCGAGCAGCAGGCGGATCGGCCCGAGATAGTTGGTGTCGATCGTGCGCTCGAAGTCGTGCGGCCGGTCGTACTGCAGCTCCAGCGATCGGCGAATCGACTTGGCGGCGTTACTCACAATGACGTCCAACGGCCCGTACGTCTCGGTCAGTTGGGTTGTCAGCGCGGTGATCGCCGCTGCATCGGTCAGATCACTCGGGAAGGCGACTGCGCGTCCACCGTCGGCAGAGATCGACTCGCGAAGCTCGTCGAGTTTGTCCGCGGAGCGAGCGACAAGCAAAACCGTTGCTCCTGCGGCGGCGAGTTTGCGGGCAGTCGCCTCCCCCAGGCCGTATGACGCGCCTGTCACCAGCACGCACTTGCCGGACACCGCTCACCGCAGCCTGCCTTGATCCGCCACTCGCGGCGGGCTTACGAGTGCATTCATTACCTTGCTGGCCAGACTCATTGGCACCTAAGTACCCGTTTCTCCGCGATGTTCCTCTGATCATGTCCGGCGCTAGACTCGACGGGTGGCGAAAGCCGCAAACCCGCGCGAAGAGGTCCCCGACGCCCCGTCCGCCAAATCATTCGCGCCGGTCGTCAAGGCCTTGGCGCCCTTGCGCCGCGTCATCAAACCCAAGGTCTACGGCATCGAACATGTGCCCAAACGCGGCGCGCTGCTGGTAGGCAACCACACCTTGTACGGGGTGTTCGACCTGCTGTTGTGGACTGCGGAGTTGATTGAGCGGGGAATTATGGTTCGCGGGCTCGGAGAGCATGTCCTGTTCCGGGTGCCGGGTAGCGGTGAGCTCTTGAAAGCCTGCGGTATCGTCCCGGGAACCCGAGCCAACATGCGTGAACTTATGCGCCGTCGCGACTTGATCCTGGTTTTTCCGGGTGGTGCTCGCGAGGTCGCCAAACGCAAAGGCGAACGGTATCAACTGATCTGGAAGAACCGTCTCGGATTCGCCAAGATGGCGATCGAAGGCCGCTACCCCATCGTCCCGTTTGCCTCGTTGGGCATTGAAGACGCGTTGGACATCATCTTGGACAACGATCATCCGCTGATGGCTCCGCTGCGCAAACTGTGCGAGAAGCTGCTGAACGTTGAACCGTTGCCGATCGTGCGGGGCATCGGACTGACACCCGTACCCCGGCCCGAGCGACTGTACTTCTGGTTCGGTGAACCGATCTCCACGCGCGAATATGACGGTGTCGCCAACGAGGACAACGCACAGGACCTGAGGGCCCGCACGGCCGCTTCGATCGAGGGTGGGCTCGACTTCCTGTTCGCCGAACGCGAAGAAGATCCAGAGCGGTCGCTCCTCAAACGCCTCAGCCCGTGGGGTTTCTGAAGGCAACTGACCGGCGAGGGCCGGGTAAACACCACTTGATCAAGGTGAGAAATGGCTCGTCAACGGAGCGTACGGCCTCGTCACCTGGGCAAACGCTGGTTTGAACCCCGGCGACCTGGCTATTCTCGCCTGGTCATGACAGATCGAGCGCGTTCACCGACACACCAGCGCCGACATCGCTCAAACGGGAGGGCCCTGGGCGCCAAGGTGCTCGCCGCGCTGACGGCGGTCGTCGTGGTCGTCGCCATTGGCATCGGATGGATCACCTACCGCAGGGCATCGGCGGGCATCACCAAATCCGAGGCATTGGCCGGTGAACCCGCGTCGACCGGAAGTGCTCAGAACATCCTGATCATGGGGTTGGATAGCCGTCGCGACCAGCACGGCCGGCCGCTGCCGCCCGACATCTATGACGCGCTGCACGCAGGCAACGAGGACTCCGCTGACGGCGACGCCGATGCGCTCATCGTCGTGCACTTGCCCGCCGGGGACGGCCCGGCCACGGCGATCTCAATCCCGCGGGACGACTATGTCGATCTGGCTGGATGCCCGGCCTCGGAATGCCGCGGCAAGGTCAAGGAGGCCTACAGCCTCGCCTACGAGCGCGTGATGGAGGGGCGCGGCTCCTACAAGCTGGAATCCGATGCCGCCTCGCCCGCAGGGCAGGACTCCGCGGCGAACGAACAGGCGGCGCGCGAGGCGGGCCGCAAAGCGGAGATCGGCACGGTCAGGCGTCTGCTGCAAATTCCGATCGACCACTTCATTGAGGTCACGTTGGCCGGGTTCTTTCAGATCGCGCGGGTGGTCGAACCCCTCACCGTGTGCCTGAAAGAAGACACCGCGGATCGCTATTACTCCGGCGCGGACTTTCATCGAGGCATCCAGCAGATCAACGCGACCCAGGCAATGGCGTTCGTCCGGCAACGCCGCGACGCCAACGACGCGATGTTCACCGACCTCGATCGAACCCGCCGTCAGCAGGCCTTCATCGCCTCGCTGGTCAGTGCGCTGCGCCGCGGCGGAGCGTTGTCGGACCCCATCCGACTGCACGGCCTGCTGGAGGTCGCCAAGCAAAACGTCGCCGTTGACGCCGGCCTCGACCTGGACGACCTCGCGCGTGACGCGTCCGCGTTCCAGAACCGGTCCGTCTCGCTCTATACGCTGCCGGTCACCGGTTTCGGCGAAATCTCAAACGGTGCGTTCGTCAATTTTATTGACGTATCCGCGGTGCGCTCCATTGTGCAGAACCTGGTCGCCGCCGATCCGTCGGCGGCCACCTCGACCAGCATCCTCGGCACAACGGGGCAAACGGGCAACGACGCGTCGCTGGCCGCCGGCGACGTCGCGCTCGACGTGGTCAATGCCTCAGGCAGGCAAGGCGAGGCCGCGGACCTCGAGATAGCCTTGGCCACAGGGCACTTCAGCAAGGGAAATGTCAGCACCGCGGACTCCACCAGCCAGACGAGCACCATCGCCTACGGGCCGGGGGCGAAACTCGCCGCCGCCGAGCTGGCCGATGAATTCGGCATAACTGCCACCGCATCCGACGGCGTCGCCCGCAACACGGTGCGGCTGACCGTCGGGACCGATTTCGCCAGATTTGACAATTTCCACCCCACGTCGGCAGCGCCGACCACCACCTCCGCGGCGCCCGTCAGCACTGTCCCGGCCACCGGCACAGGAACGCAGGAACCTGCGGCGACCAACCTCACACGCATGACCACCGATGGCATTCCCTGTGTGAAATGACAAGGGCCCCAAGATCCTTTCACCACAGGGTCGTTGAGGTGAGTGCGAGTACAGTGGGTCGATGGTCGTCGGCCCGTCCAATGCGCGGATGCTCGCTGGCGTCGCCGCCGCGTCCGTCGCGCTAGGGGTGGCCGAGCTGGTGGGCATCCCGTTCGGTGCGCGTGCCGATGCGCGTGCCGCTATCGGCTCCGCGGCCATCGACCTGACACCTGGGTCCATCAAGGAGGCGGCCATTCAGGCCTTGGGTTCTCAGGACAAATTCTTCGTGGCCGCCGTCGTGCTTGTGGCGATCGCCGCGATCGCCGCAATCGCCGGCACACTCGAGACCCGCCGCCGCCCGTTCGGCAGCGCCGTGATCGCCGCGGCCGGGGTCCTCGGATGCATTGCGGTGCTGTCGCGCCCGGGTGCGACAGCGCTCGACACCATCCCCACCGTCGCGGGCGCCGCCTGCGGTGTGGCGACCCTTCGCTTGCTCATCCGTCGATTCTGGGCTGAACCGGAAGACAGCGGCGACGAGCCGGACACCGGCAGGCGCAGGTTCGTCACGTTGGGAGTTCTCGGACTCGGAGTGGTCAGTGGCGTGGCGGGCGCGGTCATCACGCGGTTGGTGCATTCGGTGGCCACTGACCGCACCACCTTCGCATTTCCCAGGCCACGCGTACGGTCGGCACCGATACCCGCCGACGTGCAACCGAACGGCGTTGCGCTGCCGAGCTTTATCACCGCCAGCGCCGACTTTTACCGGGTGGACACCGCGCTCATCGTCCCCCAACTCAGCCACGGCGACTGGCGGCTGCACATCCACGGCATGGTGGACCACGAGGCGACCTACAGTTTCGACGACCTCGCCCGCTTCGACGTTGTCGAAACTGTGACGACGTTGACCTGCGTGTCGAATCCCGTTGGGGGCGATCTGATTTCGACAGGCGTGTGGACGGGCTACCGGTTGGCCGATCTGCTGGCGGTGGCCGGCGTGCACGCGGACGCCGATATGGTGCTTTCGACGTCGATCGACGGGTTCACCGTGGGCACGCCGGTGCAGGCGCTCACCGATGGCCGCGACGCGCTGCTGGCGATTGGCCTCAACGGTCAGCCCCTACCGATCGAGCATGGCTACCCGGCCCGGCTGGTGGTACCCGGGCTCTACGGGTACGTGTCGGCGACCAAGTGGGTCGTCGAGATGGAGCTGACCCGCTTCGACAGGGCGCAGGCGTACTGGACGCGGCAGGGCTGGGCAGCGCGCGCACCCATCAAAACCGAGTCGCGGATCGACGTGCCGAGAGGCGGCCAGAAAGTGCCGATGGGGCCGGTGGTTTTCGGCGGTGTCGCGTGGGCGCAGAATCGCGGCGTGCGGACCGTGGAGGTCCGCATCGACGATGGCGCATGGCAGCCCGCGCAACAGGGCGCGAGCTATTCCAACGACACGTGGCGGCTGTGGAGCTTCCCATGGCAGGCGAAAAGCCTTGGGAGACATACCATCACCGTGCGCGCCACCGACAACACCGGAGCTACCCAGACGGCGGACCAGGTTAGTCCCGTCCCGGACGGCGCGACCGGCTGGCACACGGTGGATTTCACCGTGGCGGCGACATAAGCATTACTTCGACGAGAGTTTCCGCCAGCTGAACAACGCAATCACGAGGCCGATCAGCACGGTGATCGGGCCGATGATGGACCAGGTCGTGGTGTTGCTCATCGGGCTACCGCCAAGCACTCCGAATCCCTGCAGCGCCCAGATCAGCCCGAACAGCGCGACGATCAACCCGAACGCCAGCGTGGCGACGAAAGTCCTTCTCATATACGGATGCTAAGCCCACGGTTCAAGGGCCCGCGAAGTCACCGACGGCGGTCATCTTGTTGCCGTCCGAGGCGGTGGCGAAGCCGGCCGCGGTGAATGCGCAGTTCAGGATGATCGCTCGGTGCGCGGGACTTTCCATCCACAGGTCCAGCGCCAGGTTCGGGTTCGCGGCGGATCCGGTGCCCCAGTAGACGATCTCACCGGTGTAGGTGGGCCGGTAGCCCGCGTCGGTGATACGCACCTGCGGTGACGAGCCGTCCGATCCGATATGGCCGCCCACACCGCTTTTCAGCATGTCGTCGGCGTGACGCTGCGCCGCGACCGTCAAGCGCGGGTCATCACCGAGCGCCCCGCATGTCTGGCGAATCCGGCTGACGCCGCTGTACACCGCCGCCCCCGAGTCGTCCGCGCGCGCGGCAGAACCAGCAACTGTGCCGAGCGCCGTAGTGCAGACAGTGCAGATCGAGAAGGCGGCGACGATCGTGACTTTCCTCGTCATGTTGCCTCTTGCCACGCGCTCGCTTCGTTGTATAGCAAACAAATGCTATCGACTTTCGACAATGAAATGTCGGGAATCGCCGATGTCGAGAATCGGCGCGAAGTTTCGAGAGGCGCTTTCAGCGCGCGCCGACGAAATCGCGGAACTTCTGCGGTACCGCGGATGCCTCGACCTTCGTCAGGAAGTCGGGCGTCGTAATGGCGCTGTAGGTTTCCTCGCCGACGATGAAGCCCTCGGCATCGAACGGCCACACGATCAGCATGCGCAGGGTCAGGACGTAGAAACCGTCTGGATCGTCGACGGGAAAGCCCCTTGATGCCGCGTCAGCGCCGTAGTAGAGGGAGCGGAAACAGCCTTCGGTGACGATCGTGTCGTCGTCGACGACGATTCGGTCCATATCGAACTCGAGGTGCCACTGGCCGCCTTTCACGATCGTGTCCTCGTAGAAGGTCCGAACCGCTTGTCGCCCCACCGGGCGGCGGGTGCGCCCCACGCGATGTAACGCGGGTTCGGGGTCAACGTTGACATCACGCGGTCGAGATCCTGCTCGGCCTCGCCCTTCGCGTGATCCAGCAGCCGCTCAAGCATCAGCAGGTGCCGTGGATTGGTCGTCTTGGCGATCCGCTCTTCGATAAGCCGGAAAGTCTTGGTCGGATCGATGAGGTCGGTCATGTCGTTCCTTCCCGCGGGCCGCCCGCCGAATTTTTCCACGCCGGCGCCAGACGCTGGGGCTTCCGTCCCACTGGGCGGAAGCGGCTGCTCGAGTGTGCGCTGAGGGCGACCTAGACGCACATCCGAGACCCAGGCCGCACACTCGACGCCTGGACCCTTGCCAAACGGATAGGAAACCCTTCCCTTTCGGGAGTGGAATCTGGCTTTGCGGGTGATTACCAAACCATCGCGCATCGCCGAGCATTTCAGTCATGACATTGATGACCGCACCGCCCAACACCGACATCCTCAGCGACGCCGAACTCGCCCGCGCTGCCGCAGCCGGCGATCGTGCGGCGTTGGCGGGTCTCTACAACCGTTATGCCGGACCGCTGCACGCCTATTGCGCCGGGATGTTGCGCGATCACCACACGGCCTCCGACTGCGTGCAAGAGGTCTTCTGCATCGCCGCGGCTGAGTTGCCGAAGCTGCGTGACGCGGAGAAGCTGCGCCCGTGGCTCTATGCCATCGCCCGGCGCAGGGCGCTGCGGGTGTTGTCCGAACGCCGCCGCGAACGCGCGTTCGACGAGTTGCCCGACGACGCGGCGACCGGCCCGGGGCCGTTCACGTTGACGGCCCAGAATGAGCTCGCTCAACTGGTCGCGCGTGCGGCCGAGGGTCTGTCCGAGCGCGACCGCCACGTGCTGGAGCTTGTCTACCGCCGCGGGATGACCGTCATCGACCTCGCGCACACGCTGGGCATCAGCTACGACTCGGCCAAGAAACTCCTGCAGCGGCTGCGCGACACCGTCCAACGCTCATTGGGTGCGCTGTTGGTAGCCCGGCGCGCCGCCCAGAACGGGTGCCCGCAGCTCGCCGCGGACCTGGCCGGCTGGGACCAACAGTTCACGGTCCTGATGCGGAAACGCATTGCGCGCCATGTCGACTCGTGCGACACATGCGACGAATACCGCCGCCGTGTCCTCAACGCCGTCGCCATGCTGGGCGGCGGGGTGCTCGAAAAGGTGTGCTGATGACGCCCCGACCAGGCTTCCCGCGCTCACTATCGCTGCGGACGGCGATCACGCAGCATGGTGCGGTTTACGGCCCCCAGCCGGATGGCCGCGTTGGCCAGCCGGACCCGGCGATCCCCCTCGGGGGTGATGCCGAACTTGTCGTACAGGTGCTGCAGATGTTGCTTGACCGCCGCCTCGGTCACGAATAGCTCCTGGGCCATCCGACGAACCGACGCCGGCTCAGGAAAAGGATCATCAGAGACGAAGGGACGACATAGGACCTTGAGGACCTCGAGTTCGCGCGGCGTCATGCGCGGCGGTCGCAGGATGGATTTACCGGTTTCCGTTTCTTGATCATGCGGTGCTTCGTCAGCTTCGGCGCCCATCCAAAAGACCAACCGCGAACTGCCGAGCCGAAGTTCGTCGCCCGACCGCAGGATGCGTTCCGCGGCGATTTTTTCGCCGTTGACGTAGGTGCCGTTGCGGCTACCCAGGTCCCGCACGGACCAAGCCTGCCCGAAATTCTCCAGGACGGCGTGTACGCGCGACACCGTCGGGTCATGTTCGAGCGCCACGGCGTTGGTTAAGGCCTTGCCGAGGGTCACTCGTTGACCGCTCAGCGCGATGAGCTCCCGTCCGGATGGTTTCCAGACTTCCAAATGGGAAGACATACAGACCTCCTATCAGCCCATTCTGACGCTCACGAGCTCGCTCATGCGCTAAGGGCGCCAAAATGGCCCAATCCGCGCCCTGGACGACCACGCAAAGCCCAGGCCTCGACGCCCGCGGCGGCAACTTTGCATTGATTGCATAGATAGCATTGACAGCGGGCAAAAACCGACCATAGTCATCAGGTATGGCGCTGCTGCCAGACCCAGATCCACGGCGGCGACAGCACGTGGTGATCTCGGTCGACGACCACGTCATCGAGCCACCCGACATGTTCGTGGGCCGGCTTCCCGCCGCGTTGGCCGACCGCGCACCGCAAGTCGTCGAGACCGACGACGGGCGCCAGGTGTGGCGCTACGAGGACCGCGAGTACCCGAACATCGGGCTCAACGCGGTGATCGGACGGCCCCACGAGGAGTGGAGCATGGAGGCCGCCCGCTTCGACGAGATGCGGCGCGGCTGTTGGGATATCGACGCCCGCATCGCCGACATGGACCTCGCGGGCATCTGGGCGTCGTTGAACTTCCCGTCCCTGATCGCGGGGTTCGCCGGGACGGTGTTCTGGAAGAGTGACGATCTGGAGCTGGGGCTGGCGACGCTGCGGGCCTGGAACGACTGGCACCTCGAGGTGTGGGCCGGCAGCTACCCCGAGCGGATCATCCCGCTGCAGCTGCCGTGGCTCGCCGACCCGCAGCTGGCGCCCGAGGAGATACGCCGCAACGCCGCGCGCGGGTTCAAGGCGGTGAGCTTCCCCGAGCTGCCCGCGCAATGCGGCATCCCCAGCCTGCACAGCGGCGTCTGGGATCCCTTCTTCGCCGCCTGCGAGGAGACGAACACGGTCGTATGCCTGCATACGGGTTCGGCACAATGGGCGCCGATTCCCGCCCCGGACACCCCATTCGAGACCATCACCACGCTGTTCCCGGTCAACGGGCTGGTCGCCTGCGCGGACATGCTGTGGTCCGGCATCCCGGTGCGGTTTCCGCGACTGAACTTCACGCTGGCCGAGGGCGGACTGGGCTGGGCGGCCATGCTCGGCGACCGGGCCGATTACGTTCTGGCGCACTCGGCTTCGGGGCATGAGGGCGGAGCGTGGCAGGGCGACCTGCTGCCCAGCGAGGTGCTGCGCCGCAACTTCTGGTTCTGCTCGATCGACGACCCGCACGCGTTCGGCGCGCTCGACGCGATCGGGACCGAGCGGATCCTCGTTGAGAGCGACTATCCGCACGCTGACTCCACCTGGCCCGACACCCAACAAGTCGTGGCGCGCAACGTCGCCGGCCTCTCGGCGGACGATGCGGCCCGGATCACCCATCGCAACGCGGCACAGCTGTTCCGCCACCCGCTTCCCGACGACGGGTGGCTGGCCGCGGCAGTGTAGGAGGCCCCAATGCTCGACTTGTTGATTCACGACGCCGAGATCGTCGACGGCACCGGCGCACCGGCCCGCCACGGCGACGTCGGCGTCCGCAACGGGCGGATCGTCGCCGTCGGTGAGGTCGACGATCTGGCAGCGAAAACCGTTGCCGCCCAAGGGCAGACGCTCGCGCCGGGCTTCGTCGACCTGCACACCCACTACGACGCACAGCTGTTCTGGGACCCGACCGCGAGCCCGTCGGTGCAGCACGGGGTCACCACGGTCTTCGGCGGCAACTGCGGATTCACGCTGGCGCCCGCGGCATCCGACCAACACGACTACCTCACCCGCATGCTCGCGCGGGTGGAGGGGATGCCGCTGGACGCGCTCCGGGCGGGGCTCGACTGGGGCTGGGCATCTTTCGGCGACTGGCTCGGTCGCCTCGACGGACGCATCGCCATCAACGCCGGCTTTCTGGTCGGTCACTCGGCGCTGCGGCTGGCGGCGATGGGCGACGACGCCGTCGGCGGCGAGGCCACGCCCGAGCAGATCGAGAACATGGTCGCGGTGCTGCACGACGCGCTGGCCGCCGGCGCGCTCGGACTTTCCACAAGCCAGTCGCCTACCCACAACGACGGCGCGGGCCAGCCGGTGCCGTCGCGTGGCGCGTCGCGCGACGAGCTGGTGACACTGGCGGCCGGCCTGCGCGACCATCCCGGGACCACCCTTGAGGCGATCATCGCCGGCTGCCTGTCGGGCTTCACCGACGACGACATCGCGCTGCTCACCGATATGTCGAAAGCCGCCGACCGGCCGCTGAATTGGAACCTGCTGGGCGTGTCGGCGGCGAACCCGGACGGGCACGAGAGGCAGTTGCGGGCCTACGAGGCCGCGGCTCAACGCGGCGGCCGGGTGGTGGCGCTGACCCTGCCGCAAGCGATGAAGATTCGGCTGTCGTTCCTGTCCGGCTTCGTGCTCGACGGGCTGCCGGGCTGGCGCGACACGATGCATCTGCCCGTGCCGGAACGCCTTGCCGCACTTGCCGATCCGCAGGTGCGTCGCCGGCTGGCCGACGGCGCCGCATCGAAGGAGGCGGGTATGCTGCGCGGCCTGGCGCAATGGGATCGGCTGATCATCGTCGAGACGTTCGCCGCCGAGAACGCCGATGCGACGGGTCGCAGCGTCGGCGAGGTGGCCGCCGCTCGCAGTGGTGAGCCCTTCGACACGTTGCTGGACATCGTGATCGCCGACGAGCTTCGCACCGGCCTCAGCCCGCCGCTGACGGGCGACGACGGGGCGGACTGGCGCTTGCGCGCCCAGGTGTGGCGCCACCCGGGCGCGGTGATCGGCGGCTCGGACGCCGGAGCCCACCTGGACATGATGTGCGGGGCGATCTACACGACGGCGCTGCTGGGCCGCGGCGTCCGCGAACACCAGGTGGTGACGCTCGAGGAAGCCGTTCGGTTGATCACCGACGTGCCGGCCCGGTTCTACGGGCTGACCGAACGCGGCCGAATCGCGCCCGGCTGGCACGCCGACCTGGTGATGTTCGATCCCGCGACCGTCGACCACGGACCCGAGCGCACCCGTTACGACCTGCCCTCGGGAGCGCCCCGGCTCGTTGCCGACGCCCACGGCATCAGCTCGGTGCTCGTCGGCGGTGTCGAGGTATGCCACGACGGCGCCGCCACCGGTGCCATGCCCGGCACCGTGCTGCGCTCCGGGCGTGACACCGAGACGGTCACGGCCTCATGAGCCACGTGACCGAAGAATTCGACCCGGCCGAGCTGCAGACCGGGCTGCTCATGCAGATCGAAAACGTGCACGAGCGGCTGCGCGAGGCCCGTGAGCGGCACCGCGTGATGTGCGGAAATCCCTTCGGGGAGACCAGTTCCGGGCAGGTTGGCGAGCTCGGGGTAACCGTGCTGGGCTACGACGAATGCCAGACCGTGCTCACGCATCCCGGCACCTTCTCGTCGTCGATCTACGACCAGATCATGGGCCCGGTCATGGGCCGCACCCTGCTCGAACTCGAGGGAGCCGAACATCGGGCCAGCCGGGCCCTGGTCTCGCCGTCGTTCCGCACGGTGCTGCTGGAGCGATGGCGCAGCGAGCTGGTGGAGGTGGTGGTCCACGAGCTGATCGACCGGTTCGCGCCACGCGGGCGGGCCGAGCTGGCCCGCGAATTCACCTTCGCTTTTCCCGTCCAGGTCATCGCGCGGATCATGGGCCTGCCGCGGGAGGACTACCTGCGATTCCAGCGACTGTCGATCGAGTTGCTCAACGTGGTCTACGACTGGGATCGCGGGCTCGCCGCATCTGCCTCGCTCAAGGCCTATTTCGGGGAGGTCCTCGCCGCGCGGCGGCGCCGCCCACAGGACGACCTGATCAGCACGCTGGCGGAGTCGGAGATCGACGGCGCGCGCCTCACCGACGACGAGATCTTCGCGTTCCTGCTGCTGATCCTGCCCGCGGGCGTCGAGACCACCTACCGGGCGTCCGGCAACCTACTGGTCGCGCTGCTCACGCAGCCGGCGCTGATGGATGCGCTACGGGCGGATCGCGGCATGCTCCGCGGCGCTTTCGAGGAAGCGTTGCGCTGGGAGCCGCCGATCACCACGGTGGTGCGACGGGCAATCCGGGACTGCGAGCTGGGCGGGGTCGCGATCCCGGCGGGCACGCACGTGAGCGTCAGTGTCGCGGCCGCCAATCGGGATCCGGCGCGCTACCCGGACCCGGACCGATTCGATCCCACCCGCAGGAACATCGCGCACCTGACGTTCGGCGGCGGCCCCCATCTGTGTCTGGGCATGCATCTGGCGCGGATGGAAGCGATTGTGGCCATCAACGCGCTGCTGGATCGGCTGCCGGACCTGCGGCTCGATTCGAGCGCTCCGACACCACGCGTCGTGGGGGTGGCGTTTCGATCGCCGGCGACGCTGCCCGCCGAGTTCACGCCGGCTAAAAGGTAGCTATTTGCGCGCCAGCCCATGCCATGCCGTGTCGGCAATGGCAGCACTGTAACGCTCGTCGATGGGGTCATCGGTGTAGAGAGCAACGATGTAGAGCGGCGCAAGGACCATCTGGACAGCGGCGAGCGTGTTGACTCCCCCGCGCAACTCGCCCCGCTCCTTCGCGCGATCGACGACCGCACGTACCACGCCGAAACGTTCCCGCCACAGCATCGCTCGGGTATCCCCGTCATGATGTACCCGACGGTCCATGACCAGCGACCGCAGGAAGGTGCGGCCGACCTCGGTATTCAGCTGCGTTGTCATGGCCTGCGCCAGCGCCATCAGGTCTCCGCGCAACGAGCCGGTATCCGTCGTCGCGCGCAAGCCCTCGACATCGGCCAGAACCATATCGACGATCAGTCGTTGCCGATCGCCCCAGTAGCGATAGATCATCGCCGCGTCGAGGTGGTGACGCTCGGCGAGAGCCTCGATGCTGAAGCGCTCGACGCCCCAGCGGGCCATCTCGTCGAGCACCGCCGGCATCACCCGCGCCCGGAGGTCCGCGGGCACGGGTTCGTCGGGTGGCTGAGACGGCTCCATCGATGTCTCCTTAACCGGATGGTTGCCCCGCTAAAGATAACCTGTCTGGTTCACCAGTCGCACCGAAGATGCGCCATCGGAATAGAACTCGGCGATGCTCAACGACGCCAGGTCAAGGTGCAGCCGATACAAAACGCTGGGCCCCGCGTCCAGGGCGAGACGCAGCAGCATCTTGATAGGCGTCACATGCGACACCACCAGCACCGTCGCGCCCTCGTGCGCCGCGACGATCCGGTCCCGCACCCGGCACACCCGATCCAGCACGCCGTCGAAGCTCTCGCCATCTGGGGGCAGAGTGCTGGTGTCACGCAACCAGCGCCGATGCAGCTCCGGATCATGTTGGGAGGCCTCGGCGAACGTGAGCCCCTCCCAGGCCCCGAAGTCGGTCTCGATCAAATCGTCGTCGACGGTGACATCCAGGCCCAGCGCCTTGGCGGCGGTCGCCGCCGTGTCGTAGGCGCGTTGCAGCGGGGACGACAGCACGGCGGCTATCCCGCCGCGCTCCGCCAAATATCGCGCCGCGGCCTGCGCCTGCTGCCGCCCCACCTCGGTCAGCGCCGGGTTGCCCCGGCCCGAATATCGGCGCTCCACCGACAGCTCGGTCTGCCCGTGCCGCAACAACAGCAGGCGGGTCGGGGTGCCGCGGGCGCCGGTCCATCCCGGCGCCGTCGGAGCTTGGGCCGTAACGGTTTTCGCGGGTTCAACAACCGGCGGCGTCGGCTCTTCGGATTCGATGCCGGCCGCGGCGTCCATCGCCTCGTTGGCCAACCGGTCCGCATGGGTGTTGCGGGCGCGCGGGACCCACGTGTAGCTGATCCGTTCGAACCGCGACGCCAGCTTTCGGGCCTGGGCGTGCAGCTCGATGAGGTCGGGGTGTTTGACTTTCCACCGCCCCGACATCTGTTCGACCACCAGCTTGGAATCCATGAAGACGGCGGCCTCGGTGGCCCCCAGCTTCGCGGCGTCGTCCAAACCGGCTATCAGGGCCCGGTATTCGGCGACGTTGTTGGTCGCCCGGCCGATAGCCTGCTTGGTCTCGGCGAGCACCGCGGAGCGGTCTTCGGCCAGCACCACCGCGCCGTATCCGGCCGGCCCGGGATTGCCACGCGACCCGCCGTCGGCTTCGATGACGACTTTCACTGCTCGAATCCCTTGATCCGCAACAGGATCGCACCGCATTCCGGGCACCGCACCAGTTCGTCCTCGGCGGCGGCCGAGATGCGGGACAGCTCACCGCGCCCGATCTCGATCCGGCAGGCGCCGCAGCGGTGACCGAGCAACGGCCCGGCACCCGGCCCGCCCCCAGCGCGCTGTCGCTCGTAGAGCGCGGACAGCGCGGGGTCCAGCGCCGCGGTCAACGTGTCGCGCCGCGACGAATGTTGCTGGCGGGCCTCGTCTATTTCGGCCAGCTCAGCATCCAGTTCCCGCTGGACGCTGACCAGGTCGGCCTGCAACGCCTCGATCGCCCGCTGCTCGGTGGCCAGCTGGCCCTGCAACTCCTCGCGGCGCTCCATCACCTCCAGCAGCGAATCCTCCAGGCTGGTCTGGCGCCGCACCAGGGTCTCCAATTCGTGCTGCAGATCCGACAATTGCTTCGCGTCGGCCGCACCCGACTTGAGCAATGCGCGGTCGCGGTCTTCGCGCTGGCGTACGGCGTCGATCTCGGACTCGAGCCGCGAGACCTGGGCGTCCAAGTCCTCCACCGCGATTCGCATAGTGGCCAGCCGGTCACTGGCGGCGTCGTGCTCGGACTGCATCCGCGCATACGCCTCCCGCTGCGGCAGATGGGACGCACGGTGCGCGATGCGGGACAGCTCGGCGTCCAGCTTCGACAACTCGAGTAGTGAAAGCTGCTGCGCTACTTCGGCTTTCATGAACCATCTCCCCCAAGATTCCACGGGTCGGTGCGCAGGGTGCTCACCCGCACCGGCAACTCCGCACCGAAACGGGACCGCAGCAAGTCGGCGGCCTGCTCGCACCACGGGAATTCGCTGGCCCAATGCGCGACGTCGATCAGCGCGACGTCCGAGGCCCGGCGATGCTCGTCGGCCGGATGATGCCGCAGGTCGGCGGTGACATAGGCCTGCACTCCCGCGCCCGCCGCGGTCGCCAACAGTGAGTCTCCTGCGCCGCCGCACACTGCGACCCGCGTCACCGCCATGTCGGGGTCCCCCGCGGCGCGCACACCCCAGGACGTCTGCGGCAGCGCCCCGGCGACGCGGGAGACGAAGGCGCGCAACGGTTCCGGTTGTGGCAGCGTGCCGATGCGGCCCAACCCGGCGTCGCCGGGCGGGGGCACCAGCGCGAAGATGTCGAACGCGGGCTCCTCGTACGGGTGGGCGGCGCGCATCGCCGCCAGCACCGCCGCGCGGGCACGCGCGGGCGCGACGACCTCGAACCGGTCCTCGTCCACCCGCTCGACGGTGCCGACGCTGCCCACGGCGGGTGTCGCCCCGTCGTGCGGCAGGAACTGCCCGATGCCGCTGACGCTCCAGCTGCAGTGCGAGTAGTCGCCGATGTGGCCGGCGCCCGCGTCGAACACCGCCGCCCGCACCGCGTCCGCGTTCTCGCGCGGCACGTAGATGACCCACTTGTCGAGATCCCCCGTCACCGACAATGGCTCGAGCACGCCCTCGACGGTCAGGCCAAGCGCGTCGGCCAGCGCGTCCGACACGCCCGGTGACGCCGAGTCGGCATTGGTGTGCGCGGTGAACAGCGAACGCCCGCTTCGGATCAGCCGGTGCACCAGTGCCCCCTTCGGCGTGCTGGTCGCGACCGTGTCGACTCCGCGCAACAGCAGCGGGTGATGGGCCAGCAGCAGGCCGGCGTCGGGAACTTCGTCGACCACCTCTCGCGTGGCATCGACGGCGACGGTCACCGAGCCCAGCGCCTCGTCGGGGTCGCCGCACACCAGGCCGACCGAATCCCACGGCTGGGCAAGCCGCGGCGGGTAGGCCTCGTCCAGCACCTCGATGACATCGGCCAGCCGCACGCTCACGGCCGCACCTCGTCGATCGTCTCGACCAACCGCGGCCATTCGGGACGCACCGCCGCCCGCAGATACTCCTCGCCCAGGCCCACGAAGGTATCGCAGCGGCGTATCGCAATCCCCTTGTGGTGCAGATGCTTTCGCAGTGCGACCGCATCCGGCCGACGGAACAGCACGAACGGCGCCCGGCCGTCGACCACCTCGGCGCCCACCGATGCCAGGCCGGCCACCATCTGCGAACGCAGCCGCGCCAGCCGCAGCGCATCGGCGGTCGCGTCGGCGACGGCTTCCGCCGCGCAGCAGGCAGCAATGGCGGTCAGCTGCAGCGTGCCGACCGGCCAGTGCGCACGCCGGGCGGTCAGCCGCGCCAACACCTCCGGTGGGCCGAGGGCGTATCCCACTCGCAATCCGGCCAGCGCCCAGGACTTGGTCAGGCTGCGCAGCACCACCACGTCGGGCAGCGCGTCGCCGGCCAGCGATTCCGGCTCGCCCGGAACCGAGTCGGCGAACGCCTCGTCGATCACCAGAATTCGCCCGGGCCGGCGCAACGCCAGCAGCCGCTCGCGCGTGTGCAGCACCGAGGTGGGATTGGTCGGATTGCCCACCACCACCAGGTCGGCGTCGTCGGGGACGAACACCCCATCCAAGCCGAACGGCGGATCGAGCACGACGTGACGCACCGGCACCCCGGCCGCGGTCAGCGCCACCGCCGGCTCGGTGAACGACGGCGCGACGATCACCGCCCGCGCCGGACGCAGGTTGGGCAGCAACGCGAACCCCTCCGCCGCACCGGCCAGCGGCAGCACCTCGTCGCGGACCCGGCCATGGCGCTCGGCGACGGCGTCTTGCGCCGCGTGCAGGTCCTCGATGCCGGGGTAGCGCGCCAGATCCGGCAGCCGCGCAGTAAGCCGCCGTATCAGCCATTCCGGCGGTTGCGCGTGACGAACGTTGACGGCGAAATCCAGCATCCCCGGCGCGGCGGCCTGATCACCGTGGTAGCGCCCGGCACCAAGCGGGCTCGGATCCAGACTCGCCATCACTGAAACATTAGTGCGCCGCCGCGGGAGCGTGGCGGGAACACCGTCACAGCACGGCATGCCTATCTAGGACAATGGTGACGTGACAGGCACAGTCCCGGCCGATTACGCGGCGCCGCAGCTGGTGATCTTCGATCTCGACGGCACCCTCACCGACTCCGCCGAAGGGATCGTCGCGAGCTTCCTGCACGCGCTCAGCCACATCGGCGCCCCGGTGCCCGAGGGCGACCTGGCCGCGCAGATCGTCGGGCCGCCGATGGACGACACGTTCCACGCGATGGAACTCGGCGAGCACGCCGACGCGGCGATCGCGGCCTTCCGCGCCGAGTACGGCGCCCGGGGCTGGGCGATGAACACGCTGTTCGACGGGATTGCCACCCTGTTGGCCGATCTGCACTCCGCGGGCGTCCGGCTGGCGGTGGCCACCTCGAAGCTGGAACCGACGGCGCGGCGCATCCTCGCCCATTTCGAGCTCGACCGGTATTTCGACGTCATCGCCGGTGCCAGTCCCGACGGATCCCGCAAGACGAAGGAGGAGGTGCTGGCGCACGCGCTGGAGCAGCTGCGGCCGCTGCCCGATCGGGTGCTGATGGTCGGCGACCGCAGCCACGACGTGGACGGGGCGGCCGCACACGGGATCGACGCCGTGGTGGTCGGCTGGGGCTACGGGCGGGCCGACTTCGCGGAAACGGGCGCGCCCGCCGTCGGCGTGACGCACGCCGCCACCATCGCCGAGCTGCGGAGGGCGCTGGGTGTCTAAACCGCTGCACGTGACCTTCGTCTGCACGGGCAACATCTGCCGCTCTCCGATGGCCGAGAAGATGTTCGCCGAGCAGCTGCGGCGACGCGGTCTGGGTGACGCGGTGCGGGTGACCAGCGCGGGCACCGGCGACTGGCACATCGGCAGCTGCGCCGACGAGCGAGCCGCCCGGGTGCTGCGGGCGCACGGCTATTCCACCGATCACTGCGCCGCGCAATTCGGCACCGACCACTCGGCGGCCGACCTGGTGGTGGCGCTGGGCCGCAACCACGTCTGGATGCTGCAGCAGCTGGGAGTCGACGAGAGCCGGATCCGACTGCTGCGGTCGTTCGACCCACGCTCGGGGGCCTATGTGCCGGACGTGGAGGATCCCTATTACGGCGACCACGCGGACTTCGAAGAAGTCTTTGCCGTCATCGAAGCCGCCCTGCCCGGCCTGCACGAGTGGGTCGACGAGCAACTGGCGCGAAGCGGGCATGGTTGATGCCCCGCTTGGCGTACTTGCTGCGGCCCGGCTGGATTGTGCTGGCCCTGGTGGTGATCGCCTTCACCTACCTGTGCTTCATGGTGCTCGCGCCGTGGCAGCTGGGAAAGAACACCCGCACGTCGCGGGAAAACCACCAAATCGAGTATTCCCTCAACACCGCCCCCGTTCCGTTGAAAACATTGTTACCGCAACAGGATTCGTCGGCCCCGGATGCGCAATGGCGCAGGGTGACGGCAACCGGCCACTATCTGGCGGATGTTGCGGTGCTGGCCCGGCTGCGGGTCGTCGAGGCCGAGCAGGCATTCGAGGTGCTGGTGCCGTTCGTCGTCGACGACGGACCCACCGTCCTGGTGGATCGCGGCTATGTGCGACCCGAGGAGGGTTCGCATGTACCGCCGATCCCGCGGCCGCCGGCGGAGACCGTGACCATCACGGCGCGCCTGCGCGATTCGGAGCCCCTGGTGCAGGGCAAAGACCCCTTCACCAGAGACGGCTTCGAGCAGGTGTATTCGATTAATACCCAACAGGTTTCGGCGCTGACCAAAGTTCCGCTGGCCGGCTCGTATCTGCAATTGGTTGACAACCAACCCGGCGGGCTCGGCGTGGTCGGCGTGCCGCGCCTGGACGCCGGGCCGTTTCTGTCGTACGGCATTCAATGGATTTTGTTCGGCATCCTGGCGCCGATCGGGCTGGGATATTTCGCGTATTCCGAGATTCGGGCCCGGCGCGCGGAAAAACAGGCGCCCGTCGCTGAAAGCTCCGACAGCCCCACGACCGTCGAGGAAAAACTCGCCGACCGCTACGGCCGCCGGCGCTAAACACTTTTCAGTGTGCGCTGAGGGCGCCCTACGTACACACTCGACGCCGCTGATGCACACTCGATGCCCAAAACAGACATCCGAGTAGGGCCGTGGCCGTCTGCACTGCCCGAGACAGGGTCACCGCGCGCCGCAGGTCGGCGACCGTAGGCTGCGGGCCGTCGCCCAGGGTGGGACGTATCTGCAGCTCATGGCGGTACTGGGTGGGCCCGCCGAGCCGCACGCGCAGCGCCCCGGCGAACGACGCCTCGACCACCCCGGCGTTGGGGCTGGGATGACGGGCCGCGTCGCGGCGCCAGGCCCGCAGCGCACCCACCGTCGACCCGCTGACCAGCGGCGCGCACAACGCCACCAGCGCGGCGGTCACCCGAGCAGCGACGTAGTTGGCAACATCGTCCAATCGCGCTGCGGCCCAACCGAAGCGGATATAGCGCGGGGAGCGGTGGCCGATCATCGAATCCAAGGTGTTGGCGGCGCGGTAGGCCAGCACCGCGGGCACGCCGCCCGCCGTCGCCCACAGCAGCGGCGCCACCTCGGCGTCGGACGTGTTTTCCGCGACCGATTCCAGCGCCGCGCGCGTCAGACCCGGGCCGTCCAGCGCCGCCGGATCGCGCCCGCACAGCGACGGCAACAACCGTCGCGCGCCCTCGAGATCGTCGCGTTCCAGCAGCCGCGACATCGCCGTGCCGGTGCGCGCCAACGACGTTCCGCCCAGCGATATCCAGGTCGCCGCGGCGGTGGCGGCGATCGGCCACGGCCCGCCCAGGCGCACCGCGGCCCTCTCGACCGTCGCGCCGAGCAGCGTTGCGGCGCCGACCATCAGGCCCACGTGCAGCGCGCCCGCGAGCTTGGCGTCGCGGTAGGTGAGGCGCTCCACCCGCGCGGCCGCCGTGCCGAACAGCGCGACCGGATGCCGCCGCTGCGGGTCGCTCAGCGCGAGGTCGGCCAGGTAGCCGGCCAGCACGCCGGCGACGCGGGTCCGAATCGCAACCATTCCGGCAGCGTCTCACACGTGGTCTACTCGATTGCATGAGGCGAGTTCCGCGATGAAGCGGCCCGCGACCCGGATCGCCGACCTACTGAATCCCGCGGCGATGCTGTTACCGGCCGCCAATGTGATCATGCAGCTGGCCCTGCCGGGCGTCGGTTACGGCGTGCTGGAAAGCCCGGTGGACAGCGGCAACGTCTACAAGCATCCGTTCAAGCGGGCCCGGACCACCGGCACCTACCTGGCGGTGGCGACCATTGGTACCGAGGCCGACCGGGCGCTGATCCGCGGCGCCGTCGACGTCGCACACCGGCAAGTGCGGTCGACGCCGTCAAGCCCGGTGTCCTACAACGCGTTTGACCCCAAGTTGCAGCTGTGGGTGGCGGCGTGTCTGTACCGCTATTTCATCGACCAGCACGAGTTTCTGCACGGCCGGCTCGACGACGCCACCGCCGACACCGTCTACCGCGACGCCAAGCGGCTGGGCACCACGCTGCAGGTGCCCGAGCGCATGTGGCCTCCGGACCGGGTCGCGTTCGACGAGTACTGGAAACGCTCGCTCGACGAACTGCGCATCGACCCGCCGGTGCGCGAGCATCTGCGCGGGGTGGCGTCGATGGCCTTCCTGCCCTGGCCGGTGCGGGCGCTGGCGGGGCCACTCAATCTGTTCGCGACGACGGGATTTCTGGCCCCCGAGTTTCGGGCGATGATGAAGCTGGACTGGTCGGAGGGCCAGCAGCGCCGATTCGAATGGCTACTGGCAGCCCTACGGCTGGCCGACCGATTGATTCCGCACCGGGCGTGGATCTTCGGCTACCAGCTCTACTTGCGGGACATGCGATCTCGCGCACGACGCGGCCGCCGCATCGTCTAGGGCTAGAGTCAGCCCATGCCCTTCCCCGCACTCAACCATGTCGCGGTCACGGTGCGCGACCTCGAAGTCAGCAGTCCCTGGTACCGCCGCCTTCTCGGCTCTGACCCCCTCACCGACGAGCACGACGACGCCGGCTACCGGCATCAGGTGTGGTTGCTCGACGGCGGCACGGGGTTCGGCCTCCACCAGCACGACCGCCCGGCCCCCGATGAGAAGTTCAGCGAACATCGCGTCGGCCTCGACCATGTCGCCTTCGGCTGCGCCAATCGCGCCGAGCTCGAGGACTGGGTCAAGCGGCTGGACGAGCTCGGGATCGAGCACGGCGGCATCGTGGATGCGGAGTACGGCTCGGGCCTGAGTTTCCGCGACCCCGACGGCATCGCGTTGGAATTCTTCGCGCTTCCGGGGTAACCCGTCAGCGCACCGTCGCAAAGAACGCGCGCAGGTCGTCGACGAACAGCTCCGGTTGTTCGAACGCTGCGAAATGCCCGCCGCGCGGCATGTCGGTCCAGTGGGTGATGTTGTAGACCGGCTCGCACCAGCTTCGCGGCGCCTTCAGCAGCTCATGAGGGAAAGCCGCTACGCCGGTTGGCAATTCGACGCGGTCTATTTGTCCCCAGACCCGAAAGCTCTCCCAATACAGTCGCGCCGAGGAGGCGGCGGTCTCGGTCACCCAGTACACCATCACGTTGTCGAGTAGCTCGTCGCGGCTGAACGCGTTCTCCGGATGCCCGTCGCAATCCGACCAGGCCCAGAACTTCTCGACGATCCACGCCAGCTGCCCCGCCGGCGAATCGACCAGCCCGTAGCCCAGCGTCTGCGGCCGGGTGGACTGCTGCTTGGAATAGCCGGTGCCCCACTTGCGGTGCTCGGCCAGGGCGGCCATCGCCGCCTTCTCCTCCTCGGTGGGGTTCGCCATCGCTTCGGCCGTGGGCCTTCCGAGCGGCATGTTGAGGTGAATGGCCACGCAGTGGCCGCCGTTTCGGCCGATCTGATTCGTGACGGCCGCACCCCAGTCGCCGCCCTGCGCGCCGTAGCGGTCGTAGCCGAGGGTGCCCATCAGCGTCTCCCACGCCGCGGCGATCTTCTCCACACCCCACCCGGTGCGGGTGGGCTTACCCGAGAACCCGTATCCCGGAAGTGACGGGCAGACAACGTGAAAGGCGTCCTCGGTGCGTCCCGACGCCGGATTCGTCAGCGGCTCAATCACCTTGTGAAACTCCACAATTGAGCCCGGCCACCCATGCGTGATCACCAACGGAAAGGCGTCCTCGTGCGGGGACCGTTGGTGGATGAAATGGATGTCCAGCCCGTCGATCTCGGTGACGAATTGATCGAAGCGGTTGAGCGCGGCCTCGCGCGACCGCCAGTCGTATTCGTTGGCCCAGTAGCCGGCGAGCTCGCGGGTGTAGGCCAGCGGGATGCCCTGGCTCCAGTCGTCCACGCACTCGGCTTCGGGCCACCGGGTGCGCGCCAAACGGGATCGCAGATCGTCGAGAACGTCATCGGAAACGTCGATGCGAAACGGCTTCACCCGTTCATAGTGCCGCACGCTCGCCAAACGCCGGTGGGCGCGGACGGTATCGAACCGCCGACCGCTGGTGTGTAAAACCAGAGCTCTACCACTGAGCTACGCGCCCTTGAAACCCAGGGGGTCCGCCGCAGGCTACACGTCAACAGCCTAAGCAGCCAAAACGATCAGGCCCTCTCAGGCCTTCAACGCCGCCAGCGCGTCGGTCCACAGCTTCTGGTCCCGGGCCTCGCCCGGCTCCTTCATCTCGGCGAACTGGATGATTCCCGACCGATCGACGACGAAGGTGCCGCGATTGGAGTATCCGGCGGCGTCGTTGAATACGCCGTAGGCCTGGCTGACCTCGCCGTGCGGCCAGAAATCCGACAGCACGGGAAACGTGAAACCGCTCTCGAGGGACCAAATCTTGTGCGTCGGCGGCGGGCCCACCGAGATCGCCAGCACCGCGCTGTCCTCGTTTTCGAAAACGGGCAAGTGATCACGCAGCAAGTCGAGTTCCCCCTGGCAGATCCCGGTGAATGCCAGCGGGAAGAACACCAACAGGACGTTCTTGGCTCCGCGGTAGGAGCTCAGGGTGACGCGCTGCTGATTCTGATCGCGCAAGGTGAAGTCCGGGGCGGGCGTTCCGACCGGCAGCATCAACGCTTCCCGGCCCGCGACTTCGGCTGAACCAACCGGCTGGCGCTCCAGTCGCCGAGATTGACCGACGAGGTCGGCATCAGGCCGGCGGTGGGGGCCGCCTCGGCAATCTCGGCCGGCAGGACGTGACCGGGCTTGCCCGTCTTAGGTGTCAGCACCCAGATCACGCCGTCCTCAGCCAGCGGGCTGATCGCGTCCATCAGGGTGTCCACCAGATCGCCGTCCCCATCTCGCCACCACAGCAGGACGACGTCGACCACCTCGTCGGTGTCTTCGTCGAGCAGGTCACTGCCACAGGCTTCCTCGACCGCGGCACGAATGTCGTCGTCGGTGTCTTCGTCCCAGCCCCACTCCTGGACGACTTGGTCCCGTTGGATGCCCAGCTTGCGAGCGTAGCTCGGGGCGTCATCCGCCGCGACCACCGTGGAGCCTCCTTTTGCCATGTGCGCCGTGCGATGGGGATTATCGTCGCACAGCCGGAACGCGGTCCATACCCGTGCCTCGTAACGCGTGTCAGAACGACGCCAAGCAGAGTTTGAGTGCCTTGGTCTTCGTGTCGTTGAGCTGATTGACCCGCTTGTTGAACTCGCCCGTCGGCGCGTGCGTGCCAATCGCGTTGGCGACCCCGCGGGCGGCGTCGATGTAAGCGTTGAACGCGTCCTTCATCTGCGTCGACAGCGCATCGCTGAAGCTGTTGGCCACCGTCGAGGCGCTGTCGTTGAGCGCGTCGATGGCCGGCCCCTCGGTCGGACCCGTGTTGCGACCCGCATTGAACGCCCCGACAAAGGCATTCACCTTGTCGATCGCGGCGCTGCTGGTGGTGGCCAGCGAGTCGCACGAGGTGCGAACCGCCCGGGTCGTCAGGGATTGCTGCCGCTGGGTTTCCCGGATGCTGGACGTCGCCGCCGACGCGGACACCGAGGCGGACACCGACTGCCGGTAAGCGGGGGCCACCTTCGTGTCGGGCGTTGCCGTGCCATTGGTGACGGTGGTACAGCCCACGATGCCCATCACGACCACCGCGACACAGCCGAGCGCCAGAGCGCCTCGCTTTACGGCTTCCCCCGTAAGGACGGCACGCCATCCGATGAGCACAGCTAGACGTTACCGGGTGGCCGTTCCCGCCGCCTGCGGCGCACCGCGGCTACCCGCCCGGGAGGCCGGTGCGGCACGATAGAAGGCGAAACCGCGGGCAGACGACCCGCCAACCAAGGAGCGGAAGTTGACCACCGAGTTCGCGCGCCACGATCTGGCCCAAAACTCAAGCAACCCAAACGAATCCGATCGGGTGCGGGTGATCCGCGAGGGTGTCGCGTCGTATCTGCCCGACATCGACGCCGAGGAGACCAGCGAATGGCTCGAATCGTTCGACGAAATGCTCGAACGCTCCGGGCCGGCCCGCGCCCGGTATCTGATGCTGCGCCTGCTGGAACGCGCCGGTGAGCAGCGGGTCGCGATCCCGGCGCTGACCTCCACCGACTACGTGAACACGATCCCCACCGAACTGGAGCCGTGGTTCCCCGGCGACGAGGACGTCGAGCGCCGCTATCGGGCCTGGATCAGGTGGAACGCGGCGATCATGGTGCACCGCGCGCAGCGACCGGGCGTCGGCGTGGGCGGCCACATCTCGACGTACGCCTCGTCGGCGGCGCTCTACGAGGTCGGGTTCAACCACTTCTTCCGCGGCAAGGCCCACCCCGGCGGCGGGGACCACGTGTTCATCCAGGGCCATGCGTCGCCGGGCATCTACGCCCGCGCCTTCCTGGAGGGCCGGCTGACCGCCGACCAGCTCGACGGCTTCCGCCAAGAGCACAGCCATCCCGGCGGCGGCCTGCCGTCCTACCCGCACCCGCGGCTGATGCCCGACTTCTGGGAGTTCCCGACGGTGTCGATGGGGCTGGGCCCGATGAACGCGATCTATCAGGCCCGGTTCAACCACTACCTGCACGACCGGGGCATCAAGGACACCTCCGACCAGCACGTGTGGGCGTTCCTCGGAGACGGCGAGATGGACGAGCCGGAGAGCCGTGGGCTGGCCCACGTCGCGGCGCTGGAGGCACTGGACAACCTGACCTTCGTCATCAACTGCAACCTGCAGCGCCTCGACGGCCCGGTGCGCGGCAACGGCAAGATCATCCAGGAACTGGAGTCGTTCTTCCGGGGCGCGGGCTGGAACGTCATCAAGGTGGTATGGGGCCGCGAGTGGGACGCACTGCTGCACGCCGACAAGGACGGCGCACTGGTCAACCTGATGAACACCACACCCGACGGCGACTACCAGACCTATAAGGCCAACGACGGCGCCTACGTACGAGACCACTTCTTCGGTCGTGATCCGCGCACCAAGGCGCTCGTCGAGCACATGACCGATTCCGAGATCTGGAACCTCAAGCGCGGTGGTCACGACTACCGCAAGGTATACGCGGCTTACCGGGCCGCCGTCGACCACAAAGGCCAGCCGACGGTGATCCTGGCCAAGACCATCAAGGGCTATTCGCTGGGCGCGCACTTCCAGGGCCGCAACGCGACACACCAGATGAAAAAGCTTGCGCTGCAAGATCTCAAGGACTTCCGCGACGCCATCCGAATCCCGATCGGCGACGCCCAGCTGGAGGCGGACCCCTATCTGCCCCCGTACTACCACCCGGGTCCCGAGGCCCCCGAGATCCGCTACCTGCTCGACCGGCGCCGCGCGCTGGGTGGCTTCGTGCCCGAGCGGCGCACCAAGGCCAAGGCGCTGGCGCTACCGGGCCGCGACACCTACAAGGCCCTGAAGAAGGGTTCCGGCCAGCAGGAGGTGGCCACCACCATGGCCACGGTGCGCACCTTCAAGGAAGTGTTGCGCGACAAGGAGATTGGGCCCCGCATCGTGCCGATCATCCCCGACGAGGCGCGCACGTTCGGCATGGACTCGTGGTTCCCCTCGTTGAAGATCTACAACCGCCTCGGTCAGCTCTACACCGCCGTCGACGCCGAATTGATGTTGGCGTACAAGGAAAGTGAAGTCGGCCAGATCCTGCACGAGGGCATCAACGAGGCAGGCTCGGCCGCGTCGTTCACCGCGGCCGGTACCTCGTATGCAACGCACAACGAGCCGATGATCCCGATCTACATCTTCTATTCGATGTTCGGGTTTCAGCGCACCGGCGACGGCCTGTGGGCCGCGGCCGACCAGATGGCGCGCGGCTTTCTGCTCGGGGCCACCGCCGGCCGGACGACGCTGACCGGCGAGGGCCTGCAGCATGCCGACGGCCACTCGCTGCTGCTGGCGGCCACCAATCCGGCGGTCGTGGCCTATGACCCGGCGTTCGCCTACGAAATCGCCTACATCGTGGAAAGCGGCCTGGCCCGGATGTTCGGCCAGAACCCGGAGAACGTGTTCTTCTACATCACCGTGTACAACGAGCCCTACGTGCAGCCGCCGGAGCCGGAGAACTTCGACCCCGAAGGCGTGCTGCGCGGCATCTACCGCTACCGCGCGGCCACCGAGCAACGCACGAACAAGGCGCAGATCCTCGCGTCGGGCGTGGCGATGCCGTCAGCGCTGCAAGCCGCCGAGATGCTGGCCGCCGAGTGGGACGTCGCCGCCGACGTGTGGTCGGTGACCAGCTGGGGCGAATTGAACCGCGACGGCGTGGCCGTCGAGACGGCGCGGCTGCGCCACCCCGACCAGCCCGCCGGTGTCCCCTACCTGACCAAGGCCCTCAACGGGGCCGTCGGACCGGTGATCGCCGTATCGGACTGGATGCGCGCGGTCCCCGAGCAGATCCGCCCCTGGGTGCCCGGCACCTACGTCACGCTGGGCACCGACGGGTTCGGCTTCTCCGACACCCGGCCCGCGGCGCGGCGCTACTTCAACACCGATGCGGAATCCCAGGTGGTAGCCGTGCTGGAGGCGTTGGCCCGCGACGGGGAGATCGACCCGTCGGTGCCGGTCGCGGCCGCCCGCCAGTACCGGATTGACGACGTGCAGGCCGCCCCGGAGCAGACATCCGACCCCGGCGTGGCCTAAGCCCGGGTTGGCCATCCCCGCGAGCGTGCGGCTAGCCGCACGTTCGGGGCCCAGCGTGCGGCTGGCCGCACGTTCGGCGAGGGGTCGCGCCGCGGGCCCGCGCGGCTTTGGCGGAAAGTTCCAAAATCTGGCGTAGGTTTTAGGGGTGAATGACAACCCGTTCGCCGGTCCTTTTGCCAAGCATCCCCGTTCGCCGCTGGAACTGCTGGACACCGTCCCCGATTCGTTGCTGCGGCGGCTGAAGCAGTATTCGGGCCGGCTGTCCACCGAAGCGGTCAACGCCATGCAGGATCGGTTGCCGTTCTTCGCCGACCTGGAAGCCTCCCAGCGGGCCAGTGTCGCGCTGGTGGTGCAGACGGCCGTCGTGAACTTCGTCGAATGGATGCACGACCCGCACAGCAACGTCAGCTACACCGCCAAGGCCTTCGAACTGGTGCCCAAGGACCTGACCCGACGGATCGCGCTGCGCCACAGCGTGGACATGGTTCGGGTCACGATGGAGTTCTTCGAGGAAGTCGTGCCGCTGCTGGCCCGCTCCGACGAGCAGCTGACCGCACTGACGGTGGGGATCTTGAAGTACAGCCGCGACCTGGCCTTCACCTTCGCCGGCGAGTACGCCGACGCGGCCGAGGCGCGGGGAAACTGGGACAGCCGCATGGAGGCCAGCGTCGTCGACGCGGTGGTGCGCGGCGACACGGGCCCGGAGCTGCTATCCCGTGCGGCGGCATTGAACTGGGACACCACCGCGCCGGCGACCGTGGTCGTCGGGACCCCGGCACCGGGCCGCGAGGATGCGAACGGACAGGGCGACAGCGAGCGAGCCAGCCAACACGTCCGCGACGTCGCCGCCATCCACGGCCGCGCGGCGCTCACCGACGTGCACGGCACCTGGCTGGTGGCGATCGTGTCGGGTCCGTTGTCGCCGACGGAGAAATTCCTCGGTGACCTGTTGGTCGCGTTCTCGGACGACCCGGTGGTCATCGGACCCACCGCGCCGATGCTGACCGCGGCTTATCACAGCGCCAGTGAGGCGATATCGGGGATGAACGCCGTCGCGGGCTGGAGCGGGGCGCCCCGGCCCGTGCTGGCCCGAGAGCTGCTGCCCGAACGCGCCCTGATGGGGGACGCGTCGGCGATCGTCGCGTTGCACACCGACGTGATGGGGCCGCTGGCCGAGGCCGGGCCGACCCTCGTGGAGACCCTTGAAGCTTTCTTAGATTCGGGCGGCGCGATTGAGGCTTGCGCCCGCAAGTTGTTCGTTCATCCAAACACCGTGCGGTACCGCCTGAAGCGCATCACGGACTTCACCGGCCGCGATCCCACTCAGCCGCGTGATGCGTATGTGCTGCGTGTGGCGGCGACCGTCGGTCAGCTCAACTACCCCACGAGCCCATCTAGTGTCGGCAGCACCGCCCTGACGCAGGTTCCTCTCCCGGTCAGAGGGGGTGCCGCGGCGCCGTTCGCGAGATAGTGATCCAGGCAACAGATCGCGGCACGATATCAAACATGTTGCTTACGGGGCTGTTTTGTAAGGTGTATACAAAAACCTAAGACGAGGTTCATAATCTGTTACACCCGCCAAAACCGTTTCCACAGTGTTCTCTTAGACACGTGATTGCGTTTCTCGCGCCCGGACAGGGTTCGCAGACCGAGGGGATGCTGTCGCCGTGGCTGGAGTTGTCCGGCGCGGCGGACCAGCTGACCCTATGGTCGAAGGCCAGCGGCCTGGATCTCGTGCGGCTGGGCACCACCGCCTCGACCGAAGAGATCACCGACACCGCGGTCACCCAGCCGTTGGTCGTCGCGGCCACGCTGCTGGCTCATCAGGAACTGACAAAGCGCGGTCTGCTCGCGGGCGAGGAATTCATCGCGGCCGGTCACTCCGTCGGCGAAATCGCCGCCTACGCGATCGCCGGTGTGATGGGGGCCGACGACGCCGTCGCGCTGGCCGCCACCCGGGGTGCCGAGATGGCCAAGGCCTGCGCCCTCGAGCCGACCGGCATGTCCGCGGTGCTCGGCGGTGACGAGGCGGAGGTGCTGGCCCGCCTCGAGCAACTCGACCTGACCCCCGCGAACCGCAACGCCGCCGGCCAGATCGTGGCCGCCGGCCCGCTGGCCGCGCTGGAGAAGCTCGCCGAAGACCCGCCGGCCAAGGCCCGGGTGCGCGCCCTCGGCGTGGCCGGAGCGTTCCACACCAAGTACATGGCTTCAGCTCTCGACGCGTACGCCGCCGCGGCGGCCGCAATCGCGACCGCCGAGCCCACCGCCACGCTGTTGTCCAACCGCGACGGGAAGCCGGTCACCTCGGCGGCCGCGGCGATGGACGCGCTGGTCGCCCAGCTGACCCAACCGGTGCGCTGGGACCTGTGCACCGAGACGCTGCGTGAGCACAATGTCACGGCGATCGTGGAGTTCCCGCCCGCGGGCACCCTCACCGGCATCGCCAAACGCGAACTTCGGGGGGTTCCGGCACGCGCCGTCAAGTCGCCCGCAGACCTGGACGGGTTGACCGACCTCTAACGGCAAATTTGTCCAGTACAACCAAAAAGCACGTCAGTTCGATTTACACACAACACATTACGAAGGGAAGCAAGGCTGTGGCCGTCACTCAGGAAGAAATTATCGCCGGTATTGCGGAGATCATCGAAGAGGTCACCGGTATCGAGCCCTCCGAGGTCACCCCGGAGAAGTCGTTCGTCGACGACCTGGACATCGACTCGCTGTCGATGGTCGAGATCGCCGTCCAGACCGAGGACAAGTACGGCGTGAAGATCCCCGACGAGGACCTCGCCGGTCTGCGCACCGTCGGTGACGTCGTTGCGTACATCCAGAAGCTCGAGGAAGAGGACCCGGAGGCCGCCGCCGCGCTGCGCGCCAAGATCGAGTCCGAGAACCCCGACGCCGTGGCCAACGTCAAGGCGAGGATGGAAGCGGACACCAAGTGACCAAGCCTTCCACTGCTAATGGCGGTTACCCCAGCGTTGTGGTAACCGCCGTCACGGCGACGACAGCAATCGCGCCGGACATCGAGAGCACGTGGAAGGGTTTGTTGGCCGGCGAAAGCGGCATCCACGTACTCGAAGACGAGTTCGTCACCAAGTGGGACCTGCCCGTCAAGATCGGCGGGCACCTCAAGGAGCCCGTCGACAACCACATGGGCAGGCTGGACCTGCGGCGCATGTCCTACGTCCAGCGCTTGGCGAAACTGCTGAGCGGTCAGTTGTGGGAGACCGCGGGCACCCCCGAGGTCGATCCCGACCGGTTCTCGGTCGTGGTCGGCACCGGTCTGGGTGGCGCCGAGCGGATCGTCGAGAGCTATGACCTGATGAACGAGGGCGGCCCCCGCAAGGTGTCGCCGCTCGCCGTTCAGATGATCATGCCCAACGGCGCCGCGGCCGTGGTCGGTCTGCAGCTCGGCGCCCGTGCCGGGGTGATAACTCCGGTGTCGGCCTGCTCGTCGGGCTCGGAGGCAATCGCCCACGCGTGGCGTCAGATCGTCATGGGTGACGCGGATATCGCCGTGTGCGGCGGAGTCGAAGGTCCGATCGAGGCGCTGCCCATCGCGGCGTTCTCGATGATGCGGGCCATGTCGACCCGTAACGACGAACCCGAGCGTGCGTCGCGGCCGTTCGACAAGGACCGCGACGGCTTCGTGTTCGGCGAGGCCGGGGCGCTGATGATCATCGAGACCGAGGAGCACGCCAAGGCCCGCGGCGCCAAGCCGTTGGCCCGGTTGCTCGGTGCCGGCATCACCTCGGACGCCTTCCACATGGTGGCGCCCGCGGCGGACGGCGTGCGCGCCGGCCGGGCGATGACGCGGGCGATGGAGCTGGCGGGCTTGTCCCCCAAGGACGTCGACCACGTCAACGCCCACGGGACCGCAACGCCGATCGGCGACACGGCCGAGGCCAACGCGCTTCGGGTCGCCGGCTGCGAAAAGGCCGCGGTGTATGCGCCGAAATCGGCGCTGGGGCACTCAATCGGCGCAGTCGGGGCGCTCGAGTCGGTGCTCACGGTGCTGACCCTGAGGGACGGGGTCATCCCACCCACCCTCAACTACGAAACCCCCGATCCCGAAATCGATCTGGACATCGTCGCGGGCGAACCGCGCTACGGCGAGTACCAGTACGCGATCAACAACTCGTTCGGGTTCGGAGGGCACAACGTCGCGCTCGCGTTCGGGCGTTACTAAAGCACGGAAGGAACGTTCGCCACACCCATGACAGAGCTGGTTACGGGGAAAGCTTTCCCCAATGTGGTCGTCACCGGCATTGCCATGACGACTGCCTTGGCACCCGACGCGGAAACCACCTGGAAGTTGCTCCTGGACAGCCAAAGTGGGATCCGTCTCCTCGAGGACCCCTTCGTCGAGGAGTTCGACCTGCCGGTCCGTATCGGCGGGCATCTCGTGGAGGAGTTCGACAGCCAGCTGACTCGCATCGAGCTGCGCCGGACGGGCTACCTGCAAAGGATGTCCACGGTCTTGGGCCGCAGGGTGTGGGAGAACGCCGGTTCACCCGAAGTCGACACCAACCGGTTGGCCGTTTCCATCGGCACGGGCCTCGGCTCGTCGGAGGAAATGGTCTTCAGTTACGACGACATGCGGGCCCGCGGAATGAAGGCGGTCTCTCCGTTAGGCGTGCAGAAGTACATGCCCAACGGGGCGGCCGCGGCGGTCGGGCTGGAACGGCACGCCAAAGCCGGTGTGATGACACCGGTTTCGGCGTGTGCGTCCGGTTGCGAGGGTATCGCCCGGGCGTGGCAGCAGATCGTGCTGGGTGAGGCGGACATCGCAATCTGCGGCGGCGTGGAGACGCGGATCGAGGCGGTGCCGATCGCGGCGTTCGCGGCGATGCGCATCGTGATGTCGACCAAGAACGACGACCCCGCCGGTGCATGTCGCCCGTTCGACCGGGACCGCGACGGTTTCGTGTTCGGCGAAGCCGGCGCTCTGATGGTGATCGAGACCGAGGAGCACGCGAAAGCCCGCGGCGCCAACATCCTGGCCCGGATCATGGGTGCCAGCGTCACCTCGGACGGCTTCCACATGGTCGCGCCGGACCCCAACGGTGAACGTGCCGGCCATGCGATGACGCGGGCGATCCAGCTCGCGGGCCTCACTCCCGGCGACATCGACCACGTCAACGCCCACGCCACCGGCACCCAGGTCGGCGACCTGGCCGAAAGCAAGGCCATCAACAACGCCCTGGGCAGCAACAAGCCGGCGGTATACGCCCCCAAGTCCGCCCTCGGCCACTCGGTCGGTGCGGTCGGCGCCGTGGAGTCGATCTTGACCGTGCTCGCGTTGCGGGATCAGCTGGTCCCACCGACACTGAATCTCGAAAACCTCGATCCAGAGATCGATTTGGACGTGGTGGCGGGTAAGCCGCGGCACGGTGATTACCGGTACGCGATCAACAACTCGTTCGGATTCGGCGGTCACAACGTGGCGATCGCCTTTGGGCGGTACTAAACCCTGACGCCATCAAGCCCGAGCAACACCGGAAACAGGAGACCTGCAATGACACTCATGGCCCCCGAGGCGGTCGGCGAATCGCTCGACCCCCGAGATCCGTTGTTGCGTCTGAGCAATTTCTTCGACGACGGCAGCATCCAACTGCTGCACGAGCGTGACCGATCGGGCGTGCTTTCCGCCGCGGGCACCGTGAACGGTGTGCGCACCATCGCGTTCTGCACGGACGGAACCGTGATGGGCGGGGCCATGGGCATCGAGGGTTGCACGCACATCGTCAACGCCTATGACACCGCCATCGAGGAGCAGAGCCCGATCGTGGGTATCTGGCATTCCGGCGGTGCCCGGCTGGCCGAAGGCGTCAAGGCGCTGCACGCGGTGGGCCTGGTGTTCGAGGCCATGATCCGGGCGTCCGGCTATGTCCCGCAGATCTCGGTGGTCGTCGGCTTCGCCGCCGGCGGCGCCGCCTACGGGCCGGCCCTGACCGACGTCGTGGTGATGGCGCCGGAGAGCCGGGTCTTCGTTACCGGGCCCGACGTGGTGCGCAGTGTCACCGGCGAGGATGTCGATATGGCCGCGCTGGGTGGCCCGGAGACCCACCACAAGAAGTCCGGGGTGTGCCACATTGTCGCCGACGACGAGCTCGACGCCTACGAGCGCGGTCGCCGGTTGGTCGGATTGTTCTGCCAGCAAGGGCATTTCGACCGCACCAAGGCCGAGGCCGGCGACACCGATATTCACGCGTTGCTGCCCGAGTCGTCCCGGCGTGCCTACGACGTGCGCCCGATCGTGACCGCGATCCTCGACGACGAGACACCGTTCGACGAGTTCCAGGCCAACTGGGCACCGTCCATGGTGATCGGGTTGGGCCGCTTGTCCGGCCGCACGGTCGGCGTGCTGGCCAACAACCCGCTGCGTCTGGGCGGCTGCCTGAACTCCGAAAGCGCCGAGAAGGCGGCACGTTTCGTGCGCCTGTGCGACGCCTTCGGCATTCCGCTGATCGTGGTCGTCGACGTCCCCGGTTATCTGCCCGGCGTCGACCAGGAGTGGGGCGGCGTGGTTCGCCGCGGCGCCAAGTTGCTGCACGCGTTCGGTGAGTGCACGGTTCCGCGGGTCACGCTGGTCACCCGAAAGACCTACGGCGGGGCCTACATTGCGATGAACTCTCGGTCGCTGAACGCCACCAAGGTGTACGCCTGGCCGGACGCCGAGGTCGCGGTCATGGGCGCCAAGGCCGCCGTCGGCATTCTGCACAAAAAGAAGCTGGCCGCCGCGGCCGACCACGAGCGCGAAGCGCTGCACGACGAGCTGGCCGCCGAGCACGAGCGGATCGCCGGCGGTGTGGACAGCGCCATCGAGATCGGCGTGGTCGACGAGAAGATCGACCCGTCGCACACCCGCAGCAAGCTCACCGAGGCACTGGCCCAAGCGCCGGCACGCCGCGGCCGCCACAAGAACATCCCGCTGTAACCGTGCTCTGCCGGCCCGGCGCCGCGCGCGTAACGCTACTGCGGTAATTCGCGCGAAAATTCGCCGTGACGTTACGCTCGTGGGTCACTAACGGCCCAGGATCTGCGAAAGGGCTTTGCGCAGGGCACCTTCCGGATCGTCGGGAAGATCCTCGGCGCGCCAGCCGACGAAGTCGTCCGGGCGGACAAGAAGCGCGCCCTCGGGCTTGAGTCCGGTCACCGCAGCCCATTCGTCGCTGTCGACACGATGCGCGGCGACCGACGCCGAAGCCGCGGCGGCACACCATCGCTCACTCCCGGTAAGGACGGTGAACCCGGGGCCGAGCAGGTCAAGCGTCGACACACCGTCCCGCACCCACACGTGCGGAACCCGCGTTCCGGGCTGGCCGCGCAACTCGTCCACGATCTGCACCTCGTCCGGGTCGACCGGGGGCTCGTCCGTGACGACCGCAGCGGAACGATAGCGGTACCCGACTAGCAGCGGGAACATCGAGGATTCTTCCTCTGGTGGCAACAGCGGCCGGTCATCGTCGACCCGCAGCAGACCAATCGTCGGGCCGGACAGCGACTGTCGGGCGGCGAAGCGGCCGACCGGATGCCGCTCGGCATGGAAGGTGTCCAGCAGCGCGGGCCCGGCCGTGCCGTCCAGGACCGCCGCCAACTTCCACGCCAGGTTGTGCGCACTCTGGATCGCGGTGTTGGCTCCCCCGGCTTTGAACGGCGGCATGGTGTGTGCCGAATCGCCGACGAGAAAGACTCGACCACAGCGGAATTGGTCGGCCACCTGCTCGTGGGGCTGCCACGACGCGACGTCGATAATCTCGATGTCGATCTGCTCACCGATCGCCTTGGTGAGCAGATCACCGCAGCGTTGCAGCGTGAACTGCTCCGCCGTCTCGCCCTTGTCGGGGAAATAAGTGGTGACGAACATGCCGAGATCGCCCTCGGCCACGATGAAAATGCCCTGCACGTCAGCGTTTTGAACCTGCACGCCGTCTCCGTCGCCTAGGTGCGGGACAAACTTGCGCCACGGCGCGCGAAAGTAGATGAACACCACGAAGATCGGCAGCGCACCGTATCCGGAGGTAGTGATGCCGAGCGCGCGGAGCGTCGGGCTGTGCACACCGTCGGCGGCGACGAGATAATCGGCCCGCACCGTCTCCGACTCTCCCGAATCCCGGTCGCGGACAACGGCGGTGACACCGGTCCCGTCCGGCTCGAACGACGACAGTTCGGTGCCATAGCGCACCTCACTGCCGCGTCGGCGTGTTTCGGCGAGCAGGATCGGCTCGAGCCTGCTTTGCGGGCAATATTGCACGGTGGGCTCGGGGCTCAACATCTCCAGGCCGCCGAAGAGCGCATCGAGGTCGATGGCCGGCTGTTCCTCCGGGCTGTTGAGCGTTGGCTTGGTAACCAATTCGGAAACCTGCTCGGCGACGGCGTGAACCTGGTCGCCCAAGCCGAGCCCGCGCAGGATTTCCAGGCTGCGGAAGCTCAGATTGCGGGCCTTCGGATAGATGAAGACCTCGTCGCGCTTTTCGACCAGTAGCGAGCGGACGCCATGCTTGGCGAGCGACGCCGACATGGCCAGCCCACCGACGCCAGCGCCGACGATCAGCACAGGAACACGGACATTCATCAGGCCTCACCCCCAAGTACCGCTCTTGGCGAATTATGACAGTCACTACCATTCAATAGTAGATGTCACAATATCGGCCCCGCAAGCTCGCCAGAAATTCCAGGCGATAGCCGTTCCGGTACAGCAGGAGTGGGTAGTCAGGTGGAATCAGGTTCTAGGCAGAAGGCGGCATCGGATGGTTCGTCAAGAGGGAGGCCGATGGGACGTCGGCACCCAGGACAACGCGGTTTACCTTGAGCGCATCGATGGGAGCGACGAGCGGCTATTCGACGATGTATTGGCACCTGACGAAGCCCGCGATCTCGCTGGGCTCTTGACGAAGTTCGCAGCGAAGGCCGAGAAGGCTGACGACTCCGACAAGGGTGGGCAATCCGACGAGTCCGACGAGTCCGACAAGTCCGAGTCCGACAAGTCCGATTCTGACGATTCCAAGGACTCCAAGGACTCCGACGAGGACGAGCGCTCCGACGATTCAGATGATTCGGATGACTCCGAGGACTCCGAGGACTCCGACGATAAGGACTCCAAAGACTCGTAAAGGCTGCCCGCTAGCCAAGGCAGGCCAGGAATTCCTCAGCGACCGACACCACCCGCTCGCGATCGCGTGCCACCAGGCCGATCCGGGTCCGCCGGTCCAGGATGTCGTCGACACCCAGGGCGCCCTCGTGGGTCACCGCGAATTCGAACTCCGCGCGAGTCACGTCGATCCCGTCGGCCACTCGCTCGCCAGGGCGCTCGCAGGTGGCAGCGGCGATGACGTGGGCAGCCTCCGCCCCGTACCGCAGGATCAGCGACTCGGGCAGGCCAGCCATCGGCGGGACCGTCGAACCCGGGTTGGCCGGCGCGCCGACGAGCGGCAGATTGCGGGTCCGGCATCTGCCCGCATGCAGGTGCCGCAATTCGACGGCGCGATCCACGACATCCTCTGCCATGTAACGGTATTCGGTCAGCTTCCCCCCGATCACGCTGATGAGGCCGGA
Organism: Mycobacterium sp. SP-6446; assembly: GCF_001954045.1. Classification (NCBI taxonomy): domain Bacteria; kingdom Bacillati; phylum Actinomycetota; class Actinomycetes; order Mycobacteriales; family Mycobacteriaceae; genus Mycobacterium; species Mycobacterium sp. SP-6446. The sequence continues at coordinate 52,164 of NZ_MBEM01000064.1, forward strand.
GGACGATTCGACGACGGCGTGCTCGCGCGAAACGTCCGCTGTGCGACCTCCGCCGGTGTCGATCAGCGGGCGCAAACCGGCGTAGGCGCCGATCACATCGCCGGCCTGCAGCGCGGTCCCCAACGCGGTGTTCACCGTGTCCAACAGGAACGTGATCTCCTCCGACGACGGTTGTGGCACATCGGGAATCGGGCCGGGGGCGTCTTCGTCAGTCAACCCGAGGTACACGCGGCCCAGTTGCTCGGGCATGGCGAAAACGAAGCGGTTGAGCTCCCCGGGGATCGGAATCGTCAGCGCAGCAACAGGATTCCCAAACACAGCAGCATCGAACACCAGGTGGGTTCCGCGGCTGGGCCGCAACCGCAGCGATCCGTCGATCTCCCCCGCCCACACCCCGGCCGCGTTGACGACGGCGCCGGCGGTTACGTCGAACGACCCCCCCGTGCGTTGGTCGGTCAGACGCACCGAGCCGCCGGTGGCCTCGGATGCCGCGACGTAGGTGAGGATCCGGGCGCCGTACTGCGCGGCGGTGCGCGCCACGGCGGTGACCAGGCGGGCGTCGTCGATCAATTGCCCGTCGTAGGCCAGCAGGCCACCGTCCAGGCCGTCGCGTCGAACCGTCGGGGCCATCTCCACCACGCGAGCGGCCGAAACCCTGCCCGATCGGGGCAGCACCGACGACGGCGTACCCGCCAGCGCGCGCAGCGCATCACCGGCGAGGAATCCCGCGCGCACCAAGGCACGCTTGCCACGACTCATCGACGGCAGCAACGGAACCAGCTGCGGCATCGCGCGCGCGAGGTGAGGGGCGTTGCGCGTCATCAGGATTCCGCGTTCGATGGCGCTGCGCCGGGCGATCCCCACGTTGCCCGTCGCCAGGTACCGCAGACCACCATGGACCAATTTCGAACTCCACCGGCTGGTGCCAAACGCCAGATCGTGCTTTTCCACCAGCGCCACCCGCAGGCCTCGTGATGCGGCGTCCAAAGCGATCCCGACGCCGGTGATGCCGCCACCGATCACCAGGACGTCCAACGGCTCGCCGTCGGCGAGGGCATTCAGGTCGGCCGCGCGACGCGCGGCGTTCAGGGCTGTGGAGTTCACGACAGGTATCCATTCAGCGAGTAGGTGAGCTCGGTGGCCAGCGCATCGGAATCGAGAATCGGCCGGACGATCCGCTCCGACTGGATCGTGGACTGGGCGATCAGCAACACCATGGTGGCCATCTGCAGCGGGTCGCCGGCTCGGACGCTGCCGTGGCGTTGGGCCGCGCGCAACCGATCGGCTAGGGCGTCGATCAACATCTGCTGGCTGGACCCCAGACGCTCGGTGATGTAGAGCGGCGCCAGCTCCGAATGCATCACCGACATGACCAAGTCATCGCGACGCAGCAGATTGGCCACCGTAACGATCTGTCGCACAAGGGATTCCCGGTCTTCGCCGAGCAATGGCGCGTTGCGCATCACCCCAACGATGCGTTGGGTCAGCAGCGCCGCCACGATCGAGCGGGTATCCGGCCAGCGGCGGTAGACCGTCGGCCGGCTCACGCCCGCGCGCCGGGCGATCTCCGCCAGGGTCACCCGGTCCACCCCGAAATCGACCACGCAGGTGGCGGCCGCCGCAAGGATCCGTTCTCGGGTATCAACTGGCGCGTTACTGATTGACAGCATGTGTAATACTGTAACGCATGACGCACCTCGAGGAACTCCTCCCGCCGATGAAGTGGAACGCGTGGGGAGATCCCGCCGCCGCCAAGCCCCTGTCCGAGGGAATCCGGGCGCTGCTGAAGCAAGCCGTGGGCCTCGACGACGAGCCGAAGGCCGAACTTGACGCCGATGATGTCGAGCTGCGCCCGTCCGCACTCACACCAGAGGATCGAGACGCGCTGACCGCGATCGTCGGCGACGGCTACTGCCGCGTCACCGATCGCGATCGGTTGTTGCACGCGGGAGGCAAGTCCACCATCGACATGTTGCGGCGCAAGGAGAAAGTCCAGGACGCGCCCGACGCCATCCTGCTGCCCGGCGACGAAGACGCCGTGGCCGCGATCCTGCGTTACTGCTCGGAGCGCGGCATCGCCGTCATCCCCTTCGGGGGCGGCACCAGCGTCACCGGCGGCCTGAATCCCACCCGCGGCCAATTCGACGCGGTGGTCTCCCTCGATTTGCGCCGCTTCGACCGGCTGATCGACCTCGACGAGGTGTCCGGGCAGGCGGTCTTCGGTGCCGGCGTGACCGGGCCGGACGCCGAACGCATGCTTGGCGCCCAAGGCTTTTCGCTCGGGCATTTCCCGCAGAGCTTCGAGTACGCCACCATCGGCGGCTTCGCGGCCACCCGGTCGTCGGGCCAGGATTCGGCCGGCTACGGCCGGTTCAACGACATGGTTCGCGGCCTCCGGGTGATCACTCCGGTCGGCACCCTGGATCTGGGCCGCGCGCCGGAGTCGGCCGCCGGTCCCGACCTTCGTCAGCTACTGATCGGCTCCGAGGGCACGTTCGGTGTCATCACCCAGGTGCGGCTGCGCGTGCACCGCGCGCCGGAAGCCGTCCGCTACGAGGCGTGGTCGTTCCCGGATTTCGCGACCGGGGCCGCGGCCCTGCGCGCGGTCACCCAAAATGCCACTGGCCCCACCGTCATTCGGCTCTCCGACGAAGCGGAGACCGGGGTCAACCTCGCCACCACCGAGGCGATCGGCGAAAACCAAATCACCGGCGGCTGCTTGGGGATCACGGTGTTCGAGGGCACCACGGAACACGTCGAAAGCCGGCACGCCGAGACCCACGCACTGCTGGAGGCGCAGGGCGGCACGTCGCTCGGCGAAGCGCCGGCCCAAGCCTGGGAACGCGGCCGGTTCGCCGCGCCGTACCTGCGCGACTCGCTGTTGTCCGCGGGCGCGCTGTGCGAGACGCTCGAGACCGCCACCGATTGGTCCAACATTGCTGCCCTCAAGGCCGCGGTCACCGAAGCGCTCACCGGTGCGCTGGCCGAGACCGGCACGCCGGCGCTCGTGATGTGCCACATTTCGCACGTCTACCCCACCGGCGCCTCGCTGTACTTCACCGTCGTCGCCGGGCAACGCGGCAATGCGATCGAACAGTGGCAGAAGGCCAAAAAGGCGGCGTCCGACGCGATGATGGCCAACGGCGCGACGATCACCCACCACCACGCCGTCGGCGCCGACCACCGACCCTGGATGCGCGACGAGGTGGGTGATCTCGGAGTGCAGGTACTGCGCGCGGTGAAGGCGACGCTGGACCCGGCCGGAATCCTCAACCCCGGCAAGCTGATTCCGTGAGTACGCGTGAAATCGCCAAAGTCACCGCGCTGACCAATCCCGTGTCGGGGCATGGCGCCGCGATCCGCGCGGCCCAAAGAGCGATCGCAAGGCTGCACGATCGGGGCGTGCAGGTCACCGAGATCATCGGCGACGACGCCGAAGACGCGCGCCACCTCGTCGGCGCCGAGCTCGAGCGAGGAACCGACGCGGTCATGGTCACCGGCGGCGACGGCGTCGTCTCCAATGCCCTACAGGTGTTGGCGGGCACCGACATTCCGCTGGGAATCATCCCGGCGGGGACCGGCAACGATCACGCCCGCGAATTCGGCATTCCCACAAAGGATCCCGAGGCGGCCGCCGACATCGTGGTCGACGGCTGGACGGAAACCATTGACCTGGGCCGGATTCGCGACAGCGACGGCACCGACAAGTGGTTCGGCACCGTCGCCGCGGCGGGATTCGATTCCTTGGTGACCGATCGCGCCAACCGGATGACCTGGCCGCACGGGCGGTTGCGCTACTACATCGCGATGCTCGCCGAGCTTTCGAGGCTGCGGTTGTTGCCGTTCCGGCTGGTGCTCGACGGGACGAAAGAGATCGACGCCGACATCACGCTGGCGGCCTTCGGCAACACCCGCAGCTATGGCGGTGGGCTGCTGATCTGTCCGAACGCCGACCCCACCGATGGTCTGCTCGACATCACGATGGCGCATTCGGCGTCCCGGACCAAACTGGTCCGCCTGTTCCCCACCGTCATGAAGGGCACCCACGTCGACCTGGACGAGGTGACCACCGCACGCGCCAAATCAATCCACGTCGAGTGCCCGGGCATCAACGTGTACGCCGACGGCGACTTCGCCTGCGCGCTGCCCGCCGAGATCTCCGCGGTCCCCGCCGCGCTGCGGATTCTGCGCCCCGCGCGATAAGCATGAGCGCCGTGTGGTGGTGGCCGTTCCTCACATACTGCAGATCTGGTCGTGGAGCTCGTCGAGGTAATCGTCGTAGGCGGCGGTGATGTCGTCGAGGTCGAGCTGCTCGGGCAGCTCGTCGGGCGACTGCCGCGCAATCAGATAGGCGATGGTGGCAGCGACAACACGGGTTTCGTCGGCGTCGGGTCCGGCGATGCGCACGACGATCTCTGGCGTGGCCCGCATCCGGATGGTGACGAGCTCCTCGCCCTGGGCGACACGCACGAGGTAATCGTGATCGCCGAGCGCTTCGATTCGGGGAGTTTCAATGTTTTTCATTGTCATGACACACCTCCACGCCACTAGATGGTCTGGTGTCGCCCGAAGTATTCGTGGTCTTCGTTGTAACCGCCGTATCCGCTACCCACCTCGGAGTAGTGTGCGATGAACTCAATGCCCTTGAGCCACTTCACATGCCGGAAGCCGTGCTGCAATTCATTGCGCAGCCGTAGTGGCGCCCCGTGACCGTAGCTCACCGGTTCGCCATTCATGTCGTAGGCCAGCATCGTCAGATGATTGCTCATCTGGTCGATCGGGTGCGCGACATAGTAGATTCCCCCGTCCGCCCCGGGGCCCAGCGAGTAGAACACCACCCATTTCGCAGCGGGCAGCGGTTTGACGACGTCCATGATCGTCTTCATTTGCACACCACCCCATTTGGCAACACCCGACCAGCCCTGGATGCAGAAGTGTTGGGTGATCTGTTCGTGGTACGGCAAGTCATGCAAGTCGGCCAACGAGAACTCGGTGGGGTTCTCGACGAGGCCGTAGACCCGCAGCCGCCAATCCACGAAGTTGTTCTTTTCCAACTCCTTGTACTCAACGGTTTCCGGGTACGTCCCGTTGTGCCAGAAGTACGGCGAGATGTCTTTTTCGGTGAACGCACCGGGCTTCGGGTTGGCGTACTCGAACAGCCGCTGCAGCGGGCCGACAAGCGCGTACCCGACCCGCTGCACAATCCTGGGGTGGCGATAGGTGAACGGGGTGGCGACCACCCAGCCGATGGTTACCACGACCATGGCCGCGGCAAAGACCCAAAAACCTACCCAGCTGTTGTCGTCGCGGGCGCCGAACATGTGGTTGAGGTTGCGCACAGCATCGGTGGCAAAGACCATCGTGACGTGCATACCGATGAACGCAATGAAATACATCAAGACCAGGAAGTGCAGTGAGCGTGCGTGCTGAATGTTCAGCCGTTTGCTGATCACGGTGAGGCGCATCGAAAGTGCCGGCGACATCCCAAGCGCGGTGATGACCGCGAGCGGTGCGGCGATGAAGACCGTCGTGAAGTACGTCAACAACTGCAGCGCGTTGTAGGCCACCCAGGTGTTGTCGGTCGGCCAGTCCAGCGAGAGGTATTGGAACGCAACCGATACGGCATTGGGGAAGACGTCCCAGCTGGTCGGCACGATGTGTCGCCATTGACCGGTAGTGAACAACAGCACGTAGAAGACCGCGCCGTTGAGGAGCCACAGAACGTCAGCGCCGAGGTGCCACCATCGCGCCAGCCCAATGGAGTGGCGAATCCCGGGCAATCCCAACTGACCGGGCAGGCCAACGGAGTCGTCCTTGGCCGTCCACAGCGGGTCATCCGGTACCGGCTTGGCAACTCGCAGCCACTCGTCTTTGCCCGGGGTGGCGTTGCGACTGAAGTACAGCCGCGGATGATCGCACAGAATTTGAATCCCGGAACGGATGATGAACGTCATCAAGAACAGGTTGAAGAAGTGGCTCCACCCGACCCACGCCGGGATGCCGGGGCTGACGCCGGAAGGTACATGGGTTCCGGGATAACGCTGGATGAATGACTGCACCGCCGAGACGTTATGCAGGCCTTTGGCCACGGCAACGGCCACGGCGAGTGCGGCGAACCCGACGGGAAGCAGCCAGAGCACGTTTATCCACTTGTCGCGACCCACCCGTAGTCGCGGCACGATGGCCCGCTTATCTTCTATGCCGCCAGCCCATGTCTCGGGGTTGACGATGTTCTCGGCAAGGCGCAGCTCTGCGCGGTACCCCGTGCCCTGATACCCGCCGACATCGCCCCTGCGGGCCTGGCGGACGCGGAGTTCGTTATCGGTCACGCCGTATCGCACCTAACGCAATTTTTACAATTTGTTATGGATAAACTCTAGCGCGTGAAGTGCCTGATCAGGAAGGGTCGCTGCGAGTGACTCGCCTCACCGCGCGCTACCGCGCTGCAGATTCTGCACCTCGCCAAATCGGGATCACGGCGGTGTAACGAATCGGCCACCCCGTCCGATATCTTGGCGTCGGCTCTGCATCGGGGGGAAAAATGTCGGGACACCGCAAGATTGCACTGGGCCTGTTGGCTGCTGCGGCGCTGGGCTTTTCAGTCTGGCTTTCGCCTGCGGCCTCCGCGATTCAACCGTCGGCCTGGAACGGGCCCTACCTGCTAACTTTCGCCGCGAACCAGAAGACCGGTACCAGCATGGCGGCCCGCCAGCCCGAAACCTCCCAGCGGGCCAGCTACTCGTTCACGTCGAACTGCTCGACGGGCGTCTGCGTCGCCACGGTCAATAACCCCCCGGCACCGAAAAGCCCGTACGAGCAGCGATCGGTCCAGTTCGCCTGGAACGGGTCTCAGTGGGTCCAGCAGATCAACCGGACATGGGATTGCCCACTGCTCGGCGGCCGCGTGGAACGCGACCCCGCGAGGTCCATCACGGCCTTGACGCCCGCCGCCGACGGCACCCTGACCGGCGTGTTTCACATCGACATCGTCAGCGGGGCGTGCGCCGGCAGCATGGAGATGCCGGTCACCGCTACCCCGGTGAGCCCGCCCGTTATCTAGCCGACGCCCCGGCTCAGCCAGGTCACCTCACCGGCGTCGCCGCCGTCGCGGTACACCTCGAGCGCCTCGTCCCAGGCCGTCCCCAGCACCGAATCCAGTTCCGCGGCTAGCGTGTCGGCGCCCTGCGCCATCATCGCCCGCAGCCGCATCTCGCCGACCATGATGTCGCCGTTGGCGCTCATCGCGCCGCTCCACAAGCCGAGCTGCGGGGTGTGGCTGAATCGGTGGCCGTCGACTCCGGGGCTGGGATCCTCGGTGACCTCGAACCGCAGCACCGACCAGGAGCGCAACGCGTTGGCCAGCCGGGCGCCGGTGCCCACCGGCCCGACCCAATTGGTGACCGCGCGCAGCTGTCCGGGCATCGCCGGCTGCGGGGTCCACACCAAGTTGGCCTTGGATTGCAGGGTCGACGACAGCGCCCACTCGACATGCGGGCAGACCGCCGCGGGCGAGGCATGGACATAGACCACGCCAGCCGTCACGTCGGCGAATTGGTTCGACGCACGCATCTCCTGCTCCTTCGGTTCCACGAGGGACGTCTTCCCCAACGACCTGGTGGATCCGCGAGCAGCGGAAATGCTGATGTTTTTGTGTCGTGCGTGTCTATTGTGCCCTGTGATACCCGTGTTGCGCTAGTCTTCGATGCCTATTTGGTGTATTCGGATATCGCCGCGTCGGAAATCGCGGGCCACACGTCCAGCGCCCACTCGCCGAAATCGCGGTCCGTGAGTGCCACCAGCGCGAGCTCCGCGTCGGGATCCGCCCAGATAAAGCCGCCCGCCTGGCCGAAATGCCCGTACGTTCGCGCCGAATTCCGGCCGCCCGTCCAGTGCGGCGATTTCGAATCCCGGATCTCGAAGCCCAGCCCCCAATCGTTGGGCCGCTGCACCCCGTACCCGGGCAACACGCCGTCCAGGCCGGGAAATTGCACCGTCGTGGCCTCGTCGTGCAGCTGCGCCGACACGGTCGCCGGGCGCAGCAGGTCACCGGCGAAGGCGGCCAGATCCGCCACCGTGGACGTCGCCCCGAACCCGGCCTCCAACGCCCCGCCGTCCAGCCGGGTCGTCGCCATCGCCAGCGGCTCGCACACCGCCTCGGTCAGGTAGCGGCCGAACTCGATCCCCGACTCTCGCTCCACGGTCTCGGCCACCACGGTGAAGCCGTAGTTCGAGTAGATTCGCCGGGCGCCGGGCTTGGTCAGCGCGCGGTCGGTGTGCATCGCCAGTCCCGACGCGTGCGCCAGCAGATGGCGAACCGTGGAACCGGGCGGCCCGGCCGGGGTCTCCAGGTCGACGACGCCCTCCTCGATCGCGACGTGCACGGCCCGCGCGACCAACGGTTTGGTTACCGACGCCAGCACGAAAACCTGCTTGGTGTCCCCGTGGGTGTCCAGCACCCCGTCGGGCCCGACCACCGCGGCGGCGGCATTGGCCACCGGCCAATCGGCGAGCAGGCCGAGAGCGTCGCGGGCCGCCATCACTTCCTGGCGATGTAGTAGTTGTTCAGCGGGTCGCCCTCGATCTCGGTCACCCGCACGTCGCCGAAACCGGCGTCGGCGAGCATCGAGGTGGCCAGCTGCGTTCCCCACGCCGTGCCCAGCCCGGCGCCATCCAGCGCCAGCGACACCGTCATGCAATGCATCAGCGAGACCGTGTAGAGATAGGTGCTCATCGGGACGTCGACGTTCTCCTCGAGCCGGCTCGATGCCTTGACGTCGGCCATCAAGAAGACACCGCCAGGCCGCAGCGCTTGGTAGATGTTCTCCAGCACCCGCGCCGGCTGCGCCTGGTCGTGGATGGCGTCGAACACGGTGATGACGTCGTAGGCCTCGTGCTTGTCCAGCCGCGCCAGATCGTGGCTTTCGAAGGTCGCGTTCGTCAGGCCGAGGCGAGCCGCCTCGGCGACACCGGTTGCGATGGCCTCGCCGGAGAAGTCGATGCCGGTGAACCGGCTTGCCGGAAACGCCTGTGCCATCACGTTTATCGCGTGCCCGCTGCCGCAGCCGAAGTCGGCCACGTCGGCCCCGGCGCGCAGGCGTTCCGGCAGGCCGTCGACCAACGGCAGCACGACGTCGACGAGCGCGATGTCGAACACGGCGGCGCTCTGCTCTGCCATCAGCGCGTGGAAGCGCGGGAATTCGCTATACGGCAGCCCGCCGCCCTCGCGAAAGCAGCCGACGATTTTCTGCTCGATCTCGCCGAGTTGCGGAACGAACAGCGCAACCAGGGCGAGGTTGTGCGGTCCGGCGGCGCGGGTGAGGGTTGCCGCGCGGTGGGCGGGCAACGAATAGGTGGCGTCGGCGGCGTCGTAGTCGACGACGTGCCCGGTGGTCATGCCCGCCAGCCACTCCCGGACGTAGCGCTCGTTGAGGCCGGCGGCCTCGGCGATTTGCGCGCTGCTGGCGGGCGGCAGCCCGGCCATCGCGTCCAGCAGTCCGGTCTGATGCCCGATGCTCAGCAGGATGGTGAGACTGGCGCCGTCGATGGCCGCAACCATTCGCTCGGCGAAGTCTTCGGCGGTCTCGGGTGCCGTCATGGTCAGCGACGCTACACCGTAGGTTGGACGCCATGAGTCAGACAGTGCGCGGCGTGATTTCACGAAAAAAGGGCGAACCCGTCGAGCTGGTGGACATCGTCGTCCCGGACCCCGGGCCCGGTGAGGCCGTGGTCGACGTCATCGCCTGCGGGGTGTGCCACACCGACCTGACCTACCGCGAGGGCGGCATCAACGACGAGTACCCGTTCCTGCTCGGCCATGAAGCCGCGGGCACGGTCGAGGCGGTCGGGCCGGGCGTGACCGCCGTCGAGCCGGGCGACTTCGTGATCCTGAACTGGCGTGCGGTGTGCGGGCAGTGCCGGGCCTGCAAGCGTGGCCGGCCGCACCTCTGCTTCGACACCTTCAACGCCGAGCAGAAGATGACGCTGACCGACGGCACCGAACTCACCCCGGCGCTGGGCATCGGGGCGTTCGCCGACAAGACACTGGTGGCGGCCGGTCAATGCACGAAGGTCGATCCTGCGGCCGATCCGGCGGTCGCGGGCCTGCTGGGTTGCGGGGTGATGGCCGGCATTGGCGCGGCGATCAATACGGGCGCGGTGGAGCGTAACGACACCGTCGCGGTGATCGGCTGCGGCGGCGTGGGCGACGCCGCGGTCGCCGGTGCCGCGCTGGTCGGCGCCCGGCGGATCATCGCCATCGACACCGACAACACCAAGTTGGAGTTGGCGCGCAAGTTCGGCGCCACCCACACCGTCAACGCCCGCGAATTCGACGTCGTCAAGACCATCCAGGACCTCACCGACGGCTTCGGCGCCAACGTGGTGATCGACGCGGTCGGCCGTCCCGAGACGTGGAAGCAGGCGTTCTACGCCCGCGACCTTGCGGGCACCGTGGTGCTGGTGGGCGTTCCGACTCCAGACATGCGTTTGGAGATGCCGCTGGTGGACTTCTTCTCCCACGGCGGGTCACTGAAGTCGTCGTGGTACGGCGATTGCCTGCCCGAGCGCGACTTCCCCACCCTGATCGACCTCTACCTGCAGGGCCGACTTCCCTTGGAGCAGTTCGTCTCCGAGCGCATCGGGCTCGGCGACATCGAGGAAGCCTTCCACAAGATGCACGAAGGCAAGGTGCTGCGTTCAGTGGTGATGCTCTGATGGTGGGCATCGACCGCGTGGTGACGTCGGGTGTGTTCGAACTCGACGGCGGCAGTTGGGAAGTCGACAACAACATCTGGCTCGTTGGCGACAACTCCAATGTCGTGGTGTTCGACGCCGCTCACGACGCGGCGCCGATCATCGATGCCGTAGCCGGTCGCCATGTCGTGGCGGTGGTGTGCACGCATGGCCACAACGACCACGTGACGGTCGCTCCCGAACTCGGCGACAGACTCGATGCGCCGGTGCTGCTGCATCCCGCCGACGAAGTGCTGTGGCGAATGACCCACCCGGACAAGGACTTCCGTTCGATATCCGACGGCGAGACCTTGGCCGTGGGTGGCACGGAATTGCGGGCCATGCACACGCCGGGCCACTCACCGGGATCGGTGTGTTGGTATGCGCACGACCTGGGCGTGGTGTTCAGTGGCGACACCCTGTTCTCCGGCGGCCCCGGCGCGACCGGGCGCTCGTACTCCGACTTCCCGACGATCCTGCAGTCGATCTCCGAGCGGCTCGGCAAGCTGCCCGGCGAGACCGTCGTGCACACCGGCCATGGCGACAGCACCACAATCGGCGAAGAGATCGTCCACTACGAGGAATGGGTGGCGCGCGGGCACTAGGTGTTTGGCGTCGGATCGAATCCGGTCGTCACATCTGCCGCACGAGTCCCTCCGCCACGCGAGGCTCTCTTTGCCCACCTCATAGCGACAACCACAAAGCTTGTCCCCTTCTCCAGCCACGACTTATACGTATCGCCTCACGCGATCGCAGTACTGAAGGTATTCCTGGCCATAATGGTCGCGCATGAACTCTTCCTCACGCAGTATCTGGCGGTGGAACAGCGCGAGCCCGCCGGCGAGGAACGCCAACGGTATCCAGTTGGGAAAGGCGAGGAACTCACCGATCAAGATCAGCGCGCCGCCGACATAGATCGGGTTGCGGCTGACCGAAAAGATGCCCGTGGTGACCAATTCGTCGGGGTGATCAACGTCGATGCCGACGCGGAAGCTGCGGCCGAACGAGACCAGGCTGGCCACCAGGACCGACAATCCGCCAAGGCATAGCGCGACCCCCGCCCACGCCGCCGCATTCGAATGAAAGAACCGCTGCCCGCTCACGATCGGCCAGCCGAAAGCCGCGGCAAAGACCGTGTAGAAGTAAAACAGCGCGACGGGCGGAATCAGAAAGTCCGTCTTATCGATGTTCCCGAAATGCATTGCCTGCGTTCCGGTTCGGCGCAGCAGGAAGACTCTCGTCAGCACGATGGCAAGCAACGCCACCAGGGCCGACGCGGCGAAATATCCCGGCATCGTGATCGCATCTCCTCTCTGAGTGGTTTGATACCATCCTAGGTGTTATGCCTAGTAAGATGTCAACAGTCGATGAATTCCAGGTGCCGCCCGACCTGGTGGACGCGGCGATCCGGGCCGCGGAGCAGTGCGGCCGGCCGGTGGCCGAAGTGTCACTGGGCACGCTCGCCGAGACGGCCGGGATGTCGCGCAGCACGCTCCTGCGCAGGATCGGGGGATCTCGGCGGGCGTTGGACGAGGCGGTTCGCGAAGCCGGCGTCGATCCCGGCGGGCGGCCGGTGCGCGAACGCGCCATTGAAGCCGGGGCCTGGTTGATCAGCGATCGCGGGCTCGCGTCGGTGACGCTGGAATCCGTTGCCGAGTCGGCGAGTTGCTCGGTGGCGAGCTTGCAGGCCATATTCGGCACTCGCGACCGACTGTTCGGAGCGATTTACCAGCGTTACAGTCCGCTGAGCGATCTGGCCCTTCTGTTTGCCGACGCAACCGCGCGCGTCGAGGACACTGTGGCGAGCTTTTACGCGGTGATGGCGGCTGGTCTGGCCCGCGAACCGCGGGTGGCTCCCGCAATGCTGGCTGACCTGCTGGCGAACCCGCATGGGCCCGTCGCCACGGTCTTCGCCGACTACTTTCCTCGTGACTTCGCCACCGTCGGAGGATGGCTGCATCGGCAGGTGGCCGCAGGCACGATCCGCGACATTCCGATCCCCCTGTTGATAGAGCAACTGACCGGACCCCTGCTAGCCCACGTATTAATGCGGTCCGCTGCGGGGCAGCCGGGTTGGGAGATGCCCGAACTGGAGCAGGTGTGCGAGGCGTTCACGGCCATGTTCCTTAATGCCGTTGGAACACAAGGCAGCACGCAATGACACGCGTCAAATGCAGCCTTCTCCATGGGCTCAGTGTCCCTCGAGGATCCGTCGCTTCTCGGATTCGAACTCGCTTTCCGTCAATGCCCCGGAATCCCGCAGTGCCGCTAGCGTTTTCAGCCGCTCTAACCGAACGCCCTGATCGGTGGGCTCATACGGTCTAGGCTCATGCACCGCGACGAAAGCGGCCGCCGCCTTGCGCCGGGTGCGCGACAACCACAGCCCGGACACGATCGAATCGACTAGCCCCACCACGAACACGGCCACGAACACCCACACCAGATAGCCGTAGGAACTCTTGTGCCCGAAGGCAAGTCGCGGCTCGATGAAACCGTTGACCTTGCCATCCGTCGTGATGTTGTAGGTCCCGGCGGCGGGAATCTGGGCCACCCATACGCGCACATGTGCGTCATTGTTGACCGTGGTTGTGCTGCCGATGTTTTCCGTCACCACCGGCTGCGCCACCCCCTCGGGCGGCGAGATCGTGACGCCGAGCGGCGGCACCGGCAGACCACCGTTGGGCCCGCCGATCACCACGGTGTGGAAGCTGACGGTCACTTCACCTGCGGGCAGGCTCAGGCTGCCCGACCCCGGGATCGCCACTTCGCCGTAGGCGTCGTATTTGTCCAGGAAGAACGCGTTGAGCACCAGCGAGACGATGAAGCCGGCCACCGCGACGACCATCATCACGATGGCCCCGCCGAGCGAGATTTTTGCGAGCCGCCTGCTGCTCATTGAGGCAGTGTGTCACCGCGGGGCATGCGGTGCCAGCGAAACACCGCGGCCCCGACAATCACGAACGCCGCCACCGGCACCCAGTCGCCCAGCCGTTGGTACGCCGTCGCACTCGATCCCAACGGCACGCCGACGACGGTCACACCCCGAAAGTCCGATGAAAGCCACGCCAGTCGGCGACCGCGCGCGTCGAACGCCGAACTGTCCCCGGACAATCCGGCGTGCACGGCGGGGCGGCCCGCCTCGACGGCGCGCACCGCCGGCTGCGCGGCCAGCTGCGGCTGCGCCCAACTGCCCTGGAACGACGAGGTCGAGCTTTGATACACCAGCAGCTCGGCACCCAGTGCAGCCTCGCGCCGCGCGAGGTCGGAGAACGTTGCCTCGTAGCTGATTAACGGTCCGATGGACACGGCGCCGACGGGCAGTACGACCGGCCCGGTGCCGCGCTGCCGGTCCTCGCCGGCGGCCTTGCTGTGGCGGGTGGCCCAGCCGAAAAGCGGTCGCAGCGGCACATATTCGCCGAACGGCACCAGCCGGGTCTTCCGGTAGCTGCCCAACGATCCGTGCTCGCCGATGAGCACCGCCGACTTGTAGATCCCGCCGCCCGGGGCGGGCGCATCGACGTTGACCAACAGGTCCGCGCCCACCCGGCGGGACAGCTCGGCGAGCCGGGCCAGCAGCTCGGGATGGCTGGCGAGGTCCTGTCCCACGCTGCTTTCGCCCCAGACCACCAAGTCGGGTCGCTGGCCGGCGACAGCCGCGGTGAGCGCCTCGCTGGCCGCCAGCCGGGCATCGGAATCGGCAATGTCGCCGGGCTGCACCAACGCGACCCGCAGCGTTGAACCGCCGACCGGCGCGGGCCCCAGCAGATACCACACGGGACCCACCGCCGCACACGCCAGCGCGGCCGCCACCGCGACGAGCCGACCCGGTACCTCCCGGTGCACGATCACGCCGGCGATAGCGGTATTACAAGCAGCCACAAGAAAACTCGTCAGCCACACCCCGCCCAACGACGCCGACGCCAACGTGAGCGGCTGGCTGGATTGCGACGCGCCCAGCGATGCCCACGGACCGCCCAGCGACGGCAGCGACCGCACCGCCTCGGCCGCCACCCACGCGCTGGGCAACACGACCAACGCCGCACTAGTGCGGCCGACGGTGGCGGGCGGCGCCAATAACCGATGCACGAACCACCCCCACGGCAGCCAGAGCGCGCCGAACCCGACGGCCAGCGGAAGCACCAGCGGACCGATGCTGGTGACCAACCAGTACTGGTTAATCAGCACGAACCCGCCGAGACCCCACCATGCCCGCACGGACGCCTGCCACCCCGAAGGCGCCGCCCGCACCAGCAACAGCAGCGGGACCATGCCGAACCAGGCCAACCACCACCAGGACGGCGCCGGAAAAGCGAGCGCGGGCAGCGCGCCGGCGGCCAATGCGGCGGCCCAGCCGCGAACGCGCTGTCGACAAGCCGACACAAAGAGCACACTAAGACGGGGCTCATACCGAGTAAGGAGTGATACGCATGGCCAAGGATCTCGTCGCCACCGTGCCAGACCTGACGGGGAAGCTGGCGATCATCACCGGGGCCAACAGCGGGCTGGGGTTCGGGCTGGCCAGGCGGCTGTCCGCGGCCGGCGCCGACGTCGTCATGGCGATCCGCAACCGCGCCAAAGGGGAAAAGGCGATCGAAGAAATCCGCGCCACGGTTCCCGACGCCAAGTTGACCATCAAACCTCTCGACCTGTCGTCGCTGGCCTCCGTCGCCACCTTGGCCGAACAACTCAACGCCGAGGGCCGCCCGATCGACATCCTGATCAACAACGCCGGGGTGATGACGCCGCCGGAACGCGACACCACCGTCGACGGCTTCGAATTGCAGTTCGGCAGTAACCATCTCGGGCACTTCGCGCTCACCGCGCGCTTGCTGCCGCTGCTGCGCGCCGCCCAGGGGCCCCGCGTCGTCTCGCTGAGCAGCCTCGCGGCCCGGCAGAGCGGCAAGATCCACTTCGACGACCTGCAGTTCGAAAAGTCGTACGCGGCGATGGCGGCCTACGGGCAGTCGAAGCTGGCGGTGTTGATGTTCGCCCGCGAGCTGGACAAGCGCAGTCGCGCGGGCGGTTGGGGCGTCGTGTCCAACGCCGCGCACCCCGGCCTGACCAAGACCAATCTGCAGATCGCCGGCCCGTCGCATGGCCGCGAAAAGCCGGCCCTGATGGAGCGGCTGTACAAGCTGTCCTGGCGTTTCACGCCGTTCCTCTGGCAAGAGATCGACGAGGGCATCCTGCCGGCCCTGTACGCGGCCGCCGCACCGCATGCCGAGGGCGGTGCGTTCTACGGGCCCAGCGGTTTCTATGAGGCCGCTGGGGGCGGTGTGGCGCTGGCGAAGGTCCCCGCAAACGCCAAGAACGACGACGACAGCGCGCGGCTGTGGGAGATTTCCGAACAACTCACCGGCGTGAGCTTTCCGAAGCCGAACTAACAACCGGCACAACGCTTTTCGCCAGCGCCCGGCGGCACCAGACCGCACCTGGCGCTGGTCAGGCGCTAAACAATCGCATCGCTGAGAGTTTCGACGCAGCGCTGCGAGGGGAACCCCCATCAGAACCGTCGAGACTGCAACTCGGAAGGGGGTAGCCGCCATGAGCGTGCAGGACGACAAAGACGCTGGTCAAGAAGAAGGCCAGCAGATGACTGAGAAACCGGAGCCCGACGAGGAGCAAAAGGAAAAGGCCGCCGAAATGATGACGGCCTACGAAGACCGGCCCACCCTGGTGCTGCCCGGCACCAGTGGAATGGTCTCTGGCACGGCGGTCAACGACTGGCTCGACGACGAGGGCAACCCGAAAGGCGACGCGGAAGGCGACACCGAAGCCCGAGCCGAGAATCAGGGCGAGGACCGAGCCGAGAATCAGGGCGAGGACGAAGGCGACGACAACCTCGGCAAGCAAGAGCAGATCGACAAGGACAAAGCCTTCAACGAGGAACTTCGCGAAGCCGCAAAACAGGAGAACAAGGGCGAAAAGCGCTGAGCTAGGTCAAAGCGCCCGCTCCAGCCGCGCGCAGCGCAGCGCCGACGGCCGCCGTGAGGTGCGGGCGCGGCGTGGTGACAACCGGCACCCCGAGATGGCCCGACAGCGTGGTGGTGACGGCCGGGATGTGCGCGCCACCCCCAACTGAGATCACCGCGGCCAACTCGCGAATTCCGTTGCGCGCCAACGTTTCATCCAAGACCAAAATGAACTTGTTGAGCGAGTCGCGGATCGCGCCGTCGAGTTCAGTCCTGGTGAACCGGACCTCGTCACTCACCCCTGGCAACCCCAGCGCGACCACCGTGTGCGACGAGAGCCCCTCCTTGGCGCGTCGGCAGGCGCCGCGCAGCCGGTTGAGCGAGCCGACCGCCGACGTTCCGGGCGGGTCGAAGAAACCCGCTTCCGGCAGGTTCGCCATGACGGCGGTCAGCACAGCCTGATCGATCAGGTCGCCGGAGAAGTCGGGGTGCCGCACGGTCGCGGCCACCGGGTGATCGTCGCCGGCGTCCAGCACCGTGACGCTGGTCCCGCTCCCACCGAAATCGCAGACGGCCACCGTCCCGCGGGCCGGTATGCCCGGGTTGGCCCGCACGGCGAACAAGGCCGCCGCGGCATCGGGGATCAAGGTTGGCGGCCGGTTCGACCATTCGGCCAGCCGGCTCAGCGCCGACCCCAACGCATCCACCGCGGGGGCTTCCCAATGGGCCGGATATGTCACCGCGACGTTTTCCGGCAACGTGATGTGTCCGCGGGTGGCGGCGTGGGCCAGCGCGCGCAGCCCGTCGGCGAGCAATGCCTCGCTCCGATGGGTTGTGCCGTCGGCCGCGACGATTCCGGCCGGGTCCCCGACCCGCTGGACGAAGTCGGTGATCACCAGGCCCGGCTCGCCTAGCTGAGGGTTTTCCGACGGGACGCCGACCTCCGGTGAGCGTTGCCGATACAGGGTCAGGACGGGCTTGCGGGTAAGGGCGTGGTCGGCGGTGACGGCCGCCAGGTTGGTGGCGCCGACCGACAATCCCAGTGCGGGGCTTGCTGCGGTCACCGGATGTTTCCGGCGCCCGCGATCAGCGGCAGGTCGAGCGGCGTGACCCAGCCCGGCCGCAGGTCGTTGACCGCGGGAACAGCGTTCAACGCCCGCATTCCCGTCGCCAGGCATCCGGCCGTCGCCGCGTCGCGGCCCGAGCCGTCGGTGAACCGGAACGCGGTCTCCTGGAAGATGCTGGGCGTCCCCTCGATATCGACCCGGTAGACGTCGTTGTCGTGGCCAGTCGGCCAGTCGGGCGCCGCGTCGAGGCCGATGCGGTTGACGTGTTCGAGCTGGATGCGCGTCTCGCCCTGGTAGACGCCGTTGATCGTGAACCGGACTGCGGCGACGTGGCCGGCCTTGATAACGCCCCGCGCAGAGTGCCGTTCGGTCGGGGTCACCCATTTGTCCCAGGTGGTGGTGATCTCGTCGAGCATGATGCCCGCGGCGTGGGCGATCATCGGGACCGTGGCCCCCCACGCGAAGATCAACACGTCGCTGTTCTCCAGCATCGGGCTGTATTCCGGCTCGCGGCCGATGCCCATCTCTACTTCGTAGTCGCCCTCGTAGTTGGTGTAGTCCAACAACTCCGACGCCCGCACCCGCCGCACCTCCGAGCACAGGCCCATCAGCGTCATGGGGAACAGGTCGTTGGCGAATCCCGGATCGATGCCGGTGGTGAAGCAGGACGACTCGCCCAGCTCGCAGGCTTCGGTGATCGGCGCGATCCAGTTGGGCGGGTTGAGGTGCATCGTCGGCCAAACCCACGGCGTCATCGCCGTCGAGCACACGTCGATACCGGCTCGCAGGAAGCGGGTGATCAGCGAGATGTTGTCCTTGGCGTGCATGGCCGTCGGGCCGTAGTGGACCAACGCGTCGGGCTTCAACGCGATCAGGGCGTCGACGTCGTCGGTGGCGAGGATGCCCACCGGCTCGGGCAACCCGCAGATGTCGCCGACGTCGCGGCCGACCTTGTCCGGGTTGCTGACGCCGACGCCCACCAACTCGAACAGCGGATGCTTGACGATCTCCGCGATCACCATCCTGCCGACGAAGCCAGTGCCCCAAACCACCACACGCTTGGAATCCGTCATGCGCACCTTCCGATCGTCAGCCCCGCGTTCACCCTATAGACCAGGCGATGCCCGTGATGACACGATGACATCCATGACGAAGCATCTGCGCGGACCGACGCTCGTGTTCGCCATCGGGATCGGGATCGCCAACGCGTGCGGCGTGGCCAACGCCATACCCCAGAACCCCAAGGTCCAGTACGAGGTGAGCGGCCCCGGCGTGGCGCAATACATCTCCTACCAAACCGATGCCGGCCAGCAGCGCCAGGTGAACGCGCCACTGCCGTGGTCGACGCAGTTCACCGCGTTCGGGGGTCAGGTATTCGTCATCAGCGCCCAAGGGCCCGGCCCGCTGACCTGCAGGATTCTGCTCGACGGCAACGAAGTGAGCAAGGCGACGGCGACGGTGGGCTCGCCCACCAGAACCCTCTGTACACACTGACGACGGTCTAGGCTCGCCAGTGTCACCTCTTCAACGGCGAAGGAGGGCCTAGGTGAGCCTTACGACGGGTCCCAAAAAGGGCGTAGCGACGCGGCAAAACGGGACGCCACCGCCGGACATTCCGCTTGCCGACATTCATCTCGAGTCGCTCGACTTCTGGGCCCTCGACGACGACGTTCGCGACGGCGCTTTCGCCACCTTGCGCCGGGAGGCCCCGATCTCGTTCTGGCCCGCCATCGAGATGGAGGGTTTCGAGTCGGGCAGTGGGTATTGGGCGCTGACCAAGCTCGACGACGTTCACTTCGCCAGCCGCCATCCGGACATCTTCAGCTCCAGCCCCAACATCACGATCAACGAGAATGCACCCGAGATCGCCGAGTACTTCGGCTCGATGATCGTGCTCGACGATCCGCGACACCAGCGGCTGCGCTCGATCGTCAGCCGCGCGTTCACGCCGAAAGTGGTCGCCCGCATCGAGACGTCGGTGCGCGAGCGGGCGCACCGGTTGGTCGCCTCGCTGATCGCCAATCATCCTGACGGAGAAGCCGATCTGGTCACCGAGCTCGCCGGACCGCTGCCGTTGCAGATCATCTGCGACATGATGGGCATCCCCGAGGAGGACCACGAGACGATATTCCATTGGACCAACGTGATTCTCGGGTTCGGCGACCCGGACCTGACAACGAATTTCGAAGAGTTCATTCAGATTTCGATGGAGATCGGCGCCTACGCCACCGCGCTGGCGGAGGACCGCCGCGTCAACCATCACGACGATCTGACCACGAGTCTGGTGGAGGCCGAGGTCGACGGCGACCGGCTGTCGTCGTCGGAGATCGCGTCCTTCTTCATCCTGTTGGTGGTGGCCGGCAACGAGACCACCCGCAATGCGATCAGCCACGGCGTACTGGCCCTGTCGCGGTATCCCTCGGAGCGGGAGAAGTGGTGGTCGGACTATGAGAACCTGGCACCCAACGCGGTCGAGGAGATCGTGCGGTGGGCCTCCCCGGTGGTCTACATGCGGCGCACGCTGACCCGAGACTTCGAGCTGAGCGGCACCAAGATGGCCGCCGGCGACAAGGTCGCGCTGTGGTACAACTCGGCGAACCGCGACGAGTCAAAGTTCGCCAATCCGTGGGCTTTCGACATCACCCGTAACCCGAATCCGCATCTCGGCTTCGGCGGCGGAGGCGCTCACTTCTGCCTCGGCGCCAACCTGGCCCGCCGGGAGATCCGCGTTGCGTTCGACGAATTGCGCCGCGAAATCCCCGACATCGTCGCGACGGAGGAACCCGCACGGCTGCTGTCGCAATTCATTCACGGCATCAAGACCCTTCCCGTCGCCTGGACTCCCCCGCGCGGTTAGCTGCAACGTGACCATTCCCGCGTTTCCCCCTCCCGAGGTGCTGGCCGCCCGCGAGAAACTCGTGCTCGACCACTTCCACGACGAGGTCCGCCAGGCCTGGGACGACGTGCTGTCGACGTTCCCGCATCCGCGCTACGAGCTGATCCCGCAGATGGTCGTCCACGACGGCGACGAGGCCGTGCGTGGCTACTACGTCTATACCCGCACTGCGTTTCCCGACCAGGACCACGAGATCATCGCGCTGCGCCACAGCGCCGACGCGGTGATCGTCGAGTTCTGGCTGATGGGTACCCACCGCGGTTATCTCGGCAAGGTTCCGCCCACCGGCAGCCGGTTCCGGGTCCGCATGAATGCCTATTTCGTGTTCGACGACACGGAAACGCTTGTGTGCGAACGTATTTACTTCGACACGCTGACCATGATCAAGCAGCTGCTGGGCGGGCTGAACATGAGGAAGCCGTCGAACTGGATACTGGCCGCGCGGTGTGTGCGCGGCTTCCTGTCGATGTCGTCCGAAAAGCCGGACCCGGCACTGACTTCCGCGTAAACTGCGCTGCATGCGGGCCCTTTACGCGATATGCGGCCTAGCCGCCAGCGCATTGCTGGTCGCCTGCGGTTCTGACCCAGCCAGAAACACCATCACGCCACACGCGACGGCGACGCCGTCCGCGTCGGCGGCCGCAAAGCTGAGCTCACACACCGAGAAGTGGATCGACCTACAGGTCGGCGAGTGTGTCGCGGACCTTCCGCCGGCCGATCTGAGCCGGGTGACGGTCACCGTGGTCGATTGCGCGACAGCGCATTTGGCCGAGGTCTACCTGCGCGCCCCGATGGCCGTCGACAAAGCGGTCGCCAACGTGGCCAGCCGCGACTGCGCGGCCGGTTTCGCGCCGTATACCGGACAAACCGTTGACGGCAGCCCCTTTTCGATCACCTATCTCATCGACTCGAACCAGGACCGAACCGGCGCCAATCCCACCCCGAGTACCGTCATCTGCTTGCTGCAAGGCGCCAACGGTCAGCCGCTGACCGGTTCGGCGCACCGACCCTAGCAGCCCAACTGTGCGGCGAGGTCGACGAAGTCGGCCGCGTTGACGTCGAATTCGTCGGAGTAGGCAACATCGGCTTCGCCGCCGGCCCCGAATTCCAAAGGACGCGCGATGAATGCCGTACGGAACCCGAGCCGGGCCGCCGCTCGGATGTCGTACTTGTGGCTTGCCACCATCATGACGTCCGCGGGATCGCGACCCAGATAGGTCGCGGCCATGCGATAGATCGCCGGATCGGGCTTGAACACCCCGGCCATCTCGGCGGCAAAGACGGCATCCCAGGGCAATCCCGCCCGCTTGGAAATGTTGATCACCGCCGAGACATCGGCGTTCGACAGCGTGGCCAACGTGAACGCACCCTTCAGCCGCGTCAGCCCCGGCACCACGTCCGGCCACGGCGCCAGCCGCTGCCAGGCCAGGGTCAGCTCGTCGCGCTCGGCATCCGAAAAGCCCGCGATGCCGCACTCCTCCAGGACGGTGTCCAACGACGAGCGATACACCGAGTGCACCGAAACCCAGCGCGCGCCCGGCGCGGTCTCCAACGCGGCGAAATAGGCTGCGCGCCAACGCCGTACCACGTCGCCCCAATCGACGCCCGGGTGCCGGCCGGCGCTGAGACGCTGGGCCTCCCCGCACACGGTGGAATGGAAATCGGTCGCCGTGCCCTGCACGTCGAACAACAACGCCTTGACCACGGGCCCCATCATGCAACGATGTGCCTCGTGGCCGACAGCGCAGAAGAGCCCGAAGAACTCGACTACCGGTTCACCTTCGCCAACGAGCGGACGTTCTTGGCCTGGCAGCGCACCGCGCTGGGCCTGCTCGCGGCGGCCGTCGCCCTCGTCCAGCTCGTCCCGGAGCTGGCGATCCCCGGCTCGCGCCGACTGCTCGGGGTTGGTCTCGCGCTGCTGGCCACCCTCACCAGCGTGATGGGCCTGGTGCGCTGGCAACAGGCCGATCGCGCGATGCGCCGCGGCGATCCGCTGCCCCGCCATCCCTCGCCGGTGTTCCTGGCGATCGGCCTCAGCGTGGTCGGCATCATCGCGCTCGGCCTGGTCATCCTCAAGGCGGTCGCGGGTTGACCCGGCCGGCCAGCCTGGCGGCGGAACGCACGATCCTGGCCTGGACGCGGACGTCGTTCGCGTTTCTGGTCAACGGGGTGCTCCTGACGATCAAGGACTGGCACGGCGCCACCGAGCCGGCGGCGCTCATCCCGGCCGCGTTGGCCGGGGCCGCGGCGCTGTGCAGCTTCGTGATCGCCCTGCAACGCCAGCGAACGCTGGGACGGCGGCCGATGCCGGCGCGGATCACCGCTCGGACCCCGGTATACGTCGTCGGGATTTCCGTGCTGGTGCTCGTCGTCGTGACGGCGGTGACGCAGCTCGTCTAGAGCTTCAGGTACGCGGCGATCCCCTGGACGACGGCCGCGGCATACCTCGCCCGGCCGTCCGGGCTTTCCATCCGCGCGGCCTCGTCGGCATTTTTCATGTTGCCGAGTTCGACGAGGATTGCCGGGTACTCGGCCAGGTTCAGGCCGGCGAGGTCGTCGCGGCCGTAGAGACCGTCTGAGCCGATGTAGTTGGAGGGCTGCAGGCCCGCCTGCACCAGGGCATCGCGCATGGTGTGGGCCAGCTGAATCGCGGGGCCGGATTGCGCGGCGTTCAACGGCGGGCTGGAGTAGTTGACGTGGAATCCGCTGCCCGACGGCGGGCCGCCGTCGGCGTGGATGCTGACGATCGCATCGGGGCGCATCGCGTTGGCCTGGGCGGCGCGCTGGTCGACGCAGGGGCCGACGGAGTTGTCGTTATCCCGCGACAACTGGGTTCGCACGCCTATCTGGTTGAGCGACGCGCTGATCCGCTGGACGACGTCCCACGTAAACGCGTGCTCCGGATAGCCGTCGTTGGTGGCGGCGCCCGACGCCTGGCACGCCTTGGTGCCGCCCCGCCCGTTGGGGACTTGAGCGTTTATCGACGCGTCGTTCACCGCGTTGTGGCCCGGGTCGAGGAAGACGGCCGTGCCCGCCGCGGCCGCGGGTGGGGCGCCCAGCGTCGCGGCACCCAGCACCGCCGGCGCGACGCCGGCGTACTTCAGGAGGTCACGCCTGGAGACAGCGCCCATCGCGCGATGCTAGCAATTCGGCCCGCGGCAACGAGTATTGGGCTGGCCAGCAACATGTTTGGCGACGCCGCCCCGCGAAACTCCCACCAAGACGCGGCCGTGGCCGCCAAATGTGGTCCACAATCCGGTGATTGGCCAAGCCCGGCAGTCCAAGCACCGCTAACGCCCTCGCGAACCGCAGCAAACTTGGCTTCGCCGGCCCGATGCAATGGGCACGGTTCATTTCGGCGAGTGACTTGCGGACGCCCCCGCGGTGTGAGGGAATAATTATGAAGTCCTCTGGAAATTCTTAGGTTTGGGAGGTGCTGGAATGGGCAAATATTGCGGCATGACCGCCGGTAATGTCATTCGTTTTCTTGCTCCTGCAGTACTCGCGGCCGCTGGACTCAGCGGTTCCGTCGTGTCTGCCCCCATCTCATCCGCCCAGGGATGTCCGGACGTCGAGGTGTTGTTCGCCCGCGGCACCGGTGAGGATCCCGGGGTCGGTCCGACGGGACAGGCGTTCGTCGACAACTTGCGTGGGCGCATCGCCCCGAAGTCGATGGATGTCTATCCGGTCAACTACCCCGCAAGCCAGGAGTGGCAGACGGGCGTCGACGGGATCCGGGACGCGGGCGCGCACGTCCAGTCCACGGCGGCGAGCTGCCCGCAGACCAAGATGGTGCTCAGCGGCTACTCCCAGGGCGCGGCCGTGATGGGCTTCGTCACCTCCGCCGCGGTTCCCGACGGGGTCGACCCCGCGACGGTGCCGAAACCGCTGTCGCCCGACGTCGCCAACCACGTCGCCGCCGTCGTCCTGTTCGGGATGCCGAACGTCCGGGCCATGGACTTCCTCGGCCAGCCCCCGGTTGTCATCGGGCCGACCTACGCGGCTAAGACCATTAAGGTCTGCGCGCCCGAAGATCCGGTGTGCTCCGACGGCATGAATTTCGCCGCGCACGACACGTACGCGGGCGACGGCGACATCGTTGCCAAGGGCGCGGAATTCGCCGCCGCTCGCATCAACGGGTCCTCCTCGGGGCCGGCGACGGTGGTGAACTCGCCACGCGGGGGCTTCGGCAGCTGACCTGCTGACCATACAAAAAAGTATGTTACGGTCGACGGCATGTCCGTCGTCGATGTCCGCCCGCTGCACGGGATCACCGATGAGTTCGTCGGGCGGCTGGCCGAACGCGCCGACGAGGCCGAGCGGCTAAGGCGCCTGCCCGCGGAGACGGTCAGCGAGTTCAGGCAGACCGACCTGATTCGGCTATTGCTCCCGGCGCGGTTCGGCGGCATCGAGGCGTCGTTCCCGGAGCTGCTGGGGCCGATCCGGCGGATGGCGCACGGCTGCGCATCGAGCGCGTGGACCCTGGGTTTTTATGCACTGCACAACTGGATGCTTTCGCTGTTCGATCCGCGGTTGCAGGAGGAAGTGTTCGCCTCGGGACCGGTCCTGGCGCCCGCTCCCCTGGCCCCGACCGGCCGCGGCAGCGCGGCGGCTGGCGGCGTGCGCCTGACGGGCCGGTGGTCCTGGGCGACCGGCGCGATGGATGCGGATTGGCTGATCGTCGGAGCGCTGATCGAGCGACCCGACGGGGTTAGTGCGTCGCTGGTGGCCGTGCCGGCCAGCGAGGTCGAGGTCGCCGATGTGTGGCACACCGCGGGCATGCGGGGCACGGGCTCGCATGACCTCGTCGCCACCGATGTCTTCGTGCCCGAGCACCGCATCGTCGCGGTGTCGGACATCTACGGTGGAACCGCGCCGGGAGCGGAGTTTCACGGCGTCGCGACGTACCGGTGGCCGCTGGTTCCGGCGCTCGCGCTGACCGCGGCGATGCCGGTCCTCGGGGCCGCCGAACGGGTGACGGAGCTGTTCGCTGAACGGCTGGCCGGCCGGGTGCTCGCGTATAGCGGTGTGGCGCAGAAGGATCAGCCCGCGGCCCAGATCAGGCTCGCGGATGCCAACGTCCGGCTGCGCGCGCTGCGGGCACTGGTCGCCGAGACCGCCGACGAGATCGAGCGCATCGTGGTCAGCGGCGAGCGCGTCCGACGATCGACACGCGCGAACGCGCGCATGGCGGCGGCCCACACCGTGCACGAGTGCCGGTCGGTGATCTCCGATCTGCTGGAAGCCGCGGGTGCCAGCGCGCACTTCTTGGCGAACCCGCTGCAGCGCGCCAAGCGCGACGTGGACATCGCGGCCGGCCATGTCGTCTTCGACTACGACGTCGGCCGAGAGTTGGCCGGGGCGTTGGCAATTGGGGCGAAGATCTCGCCGATCGCGATGATCTGAGCGCTTACGACGGGCCCGCGAGCTTGGTCCGCGATTGCTGCAGCTGGGCGGCGTGCAGAATCGAGCCCGCCATCAGGAATGCGGGTTTCTTGCAGTCGGCGGGTTCGATCGACAGGTTGGCGGCTCGGCGCATCACCATCAGGGCGAGCGCACTGTAGGTCGCATACGGAATGATCAATAGGTTGGCACGCGCATCGCACCCGCTGATTGTCATCACGTGCTGCTGTCTGCCCTCCCATCCCGGACAGTTGAAATCGGGTGGTCGTTGTAGCGGTGGCCAGTTGACATTGATCGACGCGATCGCTCCGAGTAACGGGGTCAGGGTCTCGACAAGATTCGGCAATTCATTCGTGATGCGGTCTACCCGTGGCCACCAGGCACCGTCGATGTCGTGGCCTAATTCGCAGGCCACGGAAACCCGTACTGGATCGGCCCGGCGTCGGGCCCTGATCGGATAGTTCATCGGAGTGCCGCAACTGGTAGGTCTGGACGATCCACGGGATGTTCCTTCACGGACGGCGTCACCGCCCCGCAGGTGCGGGGCGCCGGAGGAATCACATTGCCCGTGGGTGTCATGCCGCGGAGAGCGGTGGACGACCGCCGACAACGAAACGGCTCACCGTCGACGCTACGCCACTAGCGTTGGGCACCGTCCACGGGATCGGCCAGCATGAGGTCGAGGAATCGTTCTCGCTGCGCGACGGACTGCGCCTGCTCGGCGGAAGCGGCGAGGTGCAGCAGCCCGATCCCCGCCGCGAAGGTCAACTCCGCTCGCAGCTTGGCGTCGTCGGGACCAAAACCGTAGTCGGCGTAAGCCTTTGCGACGGTTTGCAGGAGTCGTCGGTCGGCGGCGCGGATGTTCGCGGCCGCGACGCGGTCCGTGCGCGCCCATTCGCGCATCGCGCGCTCCAGCATCCAATGCTGCGGGCTGACCAAGTCAATCATCATGGCGGACAGCCGTTCCCGCGGTGGTAGCGCGTCGAGCTCGGCCAGGGATTGGCGGTCGCGCTCTAGGAAGGTGTTCCAGGATTCGACGAGCGCGGCCCGGTAGCCGTCCATGTCCTCGAAGTGCCAGTAGAAGCTGCCCCGGGTCACACCCAGCTGCTGGCAGAGCCGTTCGACCTTCAGCGCGCGCACGCCCTCCTCGGCAAGCACGGCGTACCCGGCCTGCAGCCAGTCCTGGACCGACAGGCGGGTCGACGGGGCCTTGCGCGCAGCCACCGTGCCAGGTTACGGGCTTTTCTCGTCCGGCTCGTCGGCGTCGGCCACGGTCAGCGGCAGGGCCAGTTCTTCCAGCGGTCGGCGCTCGGCCGCGACACCGAGCCACAGCTCGACCAGTCCGGCGGCGGCCATCACCACCGCGCCGATCAAAAACGACCAGACCACCTGGCTGCGATCTCCGGAGTTGATCAGCTGGCCGAAGAGCAGCGGCCCGGTGATCCCGCCGATCGCCGTCCCCACCGCGTAGAAGAACGCGATGGCCAGGGCCCGGGTCTCCATCGGGAAGATCTCGCTGACGGTCAGGTAGGCCGCGCTCGCACCCGCCGAGGCCAGGAAGAACGCGACCGCGAGCACCGCGACGAACGTCCAGGCTCCGCCGGTCTTCGTCACGAACAGGACCGCGAGGACGACGACCGCGACGGCCGAGCCGATGTAGGTCAGGGTGATCATCGGTTTGCGGCCGACGGTGTCGAACAGGTGCCCGAGCAGCAGCGGGCCGAAGAAATTGCTGAGCGCCCACAGGATGAAGAACACCGGCACCGCCCCGGAGGCGACGCCGTAGAACCCACTGAGCAGCGTGCCGAGGTTGAAGGTCACGCCGTTGTAGAGGAAGGCCTGCCCAATGAAGAGCGCCAGGCCCAGGACCGCGCGCCGCGGGTAGAGCTTGAACGCCACCCTGGCGATCTCGACGAACGAGATGGTCTCGCGTTGTCTGATTCTTAGTGGCCGGCCTTGTGGCTCGGGCAGCGCTTCGCCGGTGTGCTGTTGGACTTCCGCTTCGATGTCGCCGACGACTCGCTCGGCTTCCTCGTCGCGCCCGTGGATGAACAGCCAGCGTGGGCTTTCCGGGACGTTGCGCCGGACGACGAGGACGAAGATGCCGAAGATGGCCCCGATACCGAACGCGAGCCGCCACCCGACGTTCGCCGGGAAGTTCGCCGTGTTGAGCAGGACCAGCGCCCCGGCGGCGCCCGCCGCCGAACCCAGCCAGTAGGTGCCGTTGATGATCAGGTCGACGCGGCCGCGCACGCGCGCGGGGATCAGCTCGTCGATGGCCGAGTTGATGGCGGCGTATTCGCCGCCGATGCCGGAGCCGGTGAAGAAGCGGGCCAGGTAGAAAAACCATGGCGCGAAGGCGAATGCGGTCGCGACGGTGGCGGTCAGATACACGATGAGGGTCAGCACGAAGAGGTTGCGACGTCCGAAGCGGTCGGTCAGGTGGCCGAAGAACAGCGCGCCCAGGCACGCCCCGGTGATGTAGATCGCCGCCGCCACGCCGATGTCGGCGGGGGTGAGCTCGATGCCGCTGCCCTTTTCGGTGAGGCGGGCCGACACGTTGCCGACCATCGTGACCTCGAGCCCGTCGAGGATCCACACGCCGCCCAGGCCGACGACGACGCGCCAGTGAAACCGCGACCAGGGCAACCGGTCCAGCCGCGCCGGCACCTGGGTGGTGATGGTTCCGGTTTGCACGCTGTCACTCATCGATACCCCCATTACCCACCGCGTCGCGTTCGCAAGCCTCCGCGTGCGGGCTTACGCCCAGCTGGCTCAGCCCTGATGGATGGTATTGGAGTAGCCGGAATCGGTGATCTTTGGCTTGCCCGAGTGGTAGGTGACGACGTTGTCGTAGCCGGAGACGTTGATGCGGTCGACGGTGTCGACGGTGACTTTGTTGTCGTAGCTCGAGATCGTGAGGCTGGCGGCGTGGCCGGTGACGTCGAATTCGATGCTGTAGGCCGACAGCGTCAGCTTGCAGTTGTTGCACGCGTGGGCGGTGACCGTGTTGCTGTAGCCGCTGGATTCCAGGGTGTCGGCGTTGTCGACGGTGACGTTGTTGTTGTAGCCGCCGACTTTGAGGCTGGCGCAGTGCCCGGTGACTGTGTAGGTGCCGCCGGTGCCGTAGAGCGTCAGGTTGCCGTCGTTGCAAGCGACCGTCTTGGTCTCCATGCTGCCGCCCACTCGGAGGTCGCCGCCTTGGGGTACCGCGGTGGGGCCGTTGCTGGGCTTCGAGTTCGGGCCGATGCTTCCGATGATCGACCCACTGGGGTTGGACCTCACGAACAGCAGGACCAGGCCCACGACTGCCGGGATGAGAACCCCAAGCACGACGAGGATTAGCAACCACGACAATGACCCGGTGCGTCGCGGCTGTGGCGCACCGTAGCCATACGTCGGCGTTGTCGAGTACGTCGGAGCGCCCGCATACGGCGCCTGAGGTGCGTACGGTTCGCTCCCGATATATGGCGTGCTGTCGGCGGTTGGCGTCGCGTCGGCAAGCCCGCGCTCTAACTCACGGATCCGCTTTTCGGGATCGTCATCTTTCATTTGCCAAATGTGCCACAGGTACTGGTCGGGGGCCAGCCTGAATTCGCCGCTCAGTCGACTGTTTGAGGCCGCCATCTGCGGGCGAGTGGCGACAGTGAGCGAAATCCCAAGTGGTGGAAAGTAATTCGAAGGAGTGGATGATGGCGGTAGCGTTGACGCCCTGGTCAACACGCGGCCTCTCATGACAGGATTGCTCGGGTGATCCTGGCCGTGGACCTCGGCAAGACGTCCTGCCGGGCCGCGGCAGGCGGCCGGAGGGCCGAGGGGCCGGGCGCGCCGGGGCTCACGGCACCCGGCGGCGTGCGGGCTGCGGAGGCGGCGATTCTGGCCGTCGCGCGCGAGCTGGGCCCGGTCGACGAGGTGATCGTGGGTGCCGCCGGGGCGCTGGTGGCGCCGGACGCGGCGCGCGCCCTGGGCGATGCGTTGCTGGCGTCGCTCCGCGCAGAGCGCATCGCGGTGACCAGCGACGCCGTGATCGCGCACGCGGGCGCGCTGGACGGGAAGCCGGGTGTGGTCCTGATCGTCGGCACCGGTGTCGTGGCGCTCGCGATCGGCGCCGGCGGCACGCTGCGGACCGCCGACGGCTGGGGCCCGTGGCTGGGTGACGAGGGCGGCGGCGCGTGGATCGGCGCCGCCGGGCTGCGCGCGGCGCTGCGCGCCCACGACGGCCGCGGCCCGACCACCACGCTGCTCGACGCCGCCCGCGCCCGCTTCGGTGCGCCGGAGACCTGGCCCGCGCAGCTCACCGGAGCTGCCGCCCTCGCGTCCTTCGCGCCCGAAGTCCTTGCCGCGCAAGATGATTCCGTGGCATCGGCGATCGTCGGCGCCGCCGCCGAGGCGCTCGCCGCGACCGCCCACGCGGCCGGGGATGGCCCGGTGGCGATGGTCGGCGGCCTGGCAGGGGTCGAGGCGCTGCGCGAGCAGCTCGACCTCGTCCCGACCGCCGGCGACGCGCTTGACGGCGCGCTGCGGCTGGGCGCGATCCACGAGCCGCATGTGATCCGCGTGCAGGCCGTCCCCAAAACCCTTGCCCCGCAAGGGCTCGATGCGCTCGCCACCGAGGCCGTGCGGTCAGACCTGGACGACCTCGACGCGCGGCCCATCGGCGAGGTCGTCGCGCTGCTCGTGGCGGCCGAGGGCGAGACGCACGCCGCAGTGGCGGCGGCGGTCCCGCGGATCGCGGCGGCGGCCGAGGCGATCGCCGCACGGCTCGAGCGCGGCGGCCGGCTGATCTACGCCGGCGCCGGAACACCCGGGCGGCTCGGCGTGCTCGACGCGGCCGAGTGCGGGCCCACTTTCGGCACCGACCTCGTGCGCGGAGTGATCGCCGGCGGACCGGCAGCGTTAATCGCGGCGATCGAGGGCGCCGAGGATGCGTTCGACCCCGCCGATCTCGCCGACCTGACCGCCGCCGACGCGCTCGTCGGGATCACCGCGTCGGGCCGCACGCCGTACGTGCTCGGGGCGCTTGAGCACGCGCGCGCGACCGGCGCGCTGACCGTCGCGGTCGTCAACAACCCGGGCAGCGCGGCGTCTGCCGACGTGGTGATCGAATTGCTCACCGGCCCTGAGGTTCTCGCCGGGTCCACGCGGCTGACCGCGGGGACGGCCCAGAAGATCGTGCTCAACACGCTCTCGACGAGCGTGATGATCGCGCTCGGCAAGGCCTATGGCCCACGGATGGTCGGCGTGCGTGCGACCAGCGCGAAACTGCGCCGGCGCGCGGTGCGCATCGTCCGCGACGCGGCCGGGGTCGACGAGGAGGCCGCGAGCGCCGCGCTCACCGCCGCGGGCGGTCACGCCAAGACCGCGATCGTCGCGCTGCTGGCGGGCGTCGACGCGGCCGAGGCCGCCGTCCGGCTCGACCGGGCACGGGGACGCCTGCGAGACGCGCTCGGTTAGACATGAGCGTGGCCCGGGGCGGCGCATCATTGAGGGGTGGGGATCGGAGTCGGAGTCTCCACCGCGCCCGACGCACGCCGGGCCGCGGTGGAGGCTGCAGCGCACGCGCGCGGCAAGCTCGCGGGTGAGGCGCCGTCGCTGGCCGTGCTCTTCGCATCGCGATCACACACCGACACGGCCGTCGACGTCCTCGACGCGGTGCAAAGGATTGTCGAGGCGCCCGCGCTGATCGGTTGCATCGCCCACGGGATCGTCGCCGGCCGCCGCGAGATCGAGGACGGGCCCGCGGTGGCGGTGTGGGTCGCATCCGGCCTGGCCGCCGAGACGTTCGCGCTGGACTTCGTCCGCACCGGCTCGGGTGGCCTGATCACGGGTTACCAGTTCGACCGGACCGCGCACGATCTGCACCTGCTCCTGCCCGACCCCTACACGTTCCCGTCGAGCCTGCTCGTCGAGCACCTCAACACCGACCTGCCGGGAACGACCGTGGTTGGCGGCGTGGTGAGCGGTGGGCGCGGGCCGGGCGACACCCGGCTGTTCCGCGACCACGGCGTGCTCACCTCCGGCCTCGTCGGCGTGCGCCTGCCCGGCGTGCGCGGTGTCCCGATCGTGTCGCAGGGCTGCCGGCCGATCGGCGAGCCGTACATCGTGACCGGCGCGGAAGACGCCGCGGTGATCACCGAGCTGGGCGGCCGACCGCCGTTACAGCGGCTGCGGGAGATCGTCGAGGGGCTGTCGCGCGACGAGCAGCAACTGGTCAGCCGGGGCCTGTCGATCGGGATCGTCGTCGACGAACACCTCGCGGCTCCGGGTCAGGGCGACTTCCTGATCCGAGGCCTGCTCGGCGCTGACCAATCGACAGGGGCGATCGAGATCGGCGAGGTAGTCGAGGTCGGCGCGACCGTGCAGTTCCAGGTTCGCGACGCGGCGGGCGCCGACAAGGACCTGCGCCTGACCGTGGAGCGGGCGGCAGCCGAGCTGCCCGGGCCTCCGGTGGGCGCGCTGTTGTTCACCTGCAACGGCCGCGGCCGGCGAATGTTCGGGGTCGCCGACCACGACGCCTCGACGATCGAGGACCTGCTTGGCGGGATCCCGCTCGCCGGTCTGTTCGCCGCCGGGGAGATCGGCCCGATCGCGCGCCGCAACGCGCTGCACGGATTCACCGCGTCGATGGCGCTGTTCGTCGACGACACGCGATGAGCCGCTAAGCACGGGCTGGGCTCCTGTACTTGTGTGGTCTTCGCGCCGGGTAGCGGCGGATCCAAGTTGGGAACGCGTGCACATGCCGCTACTGACATCCATTGCTCCACGCATGCACAAACGGCGCCCGGCGGTCGACCAGGAGTTCACGCACGCTGCCAGGGAGCCGCGCTTGCCCGTCACAGGTGCCGCGGAAACCCGTGTCCGTTGCTCCGGCCTTGTCGGTGGGTAGCGGCACACTTCCCGACATGTCTCAATTGGGAGCGTCGTCGGTGGCGGCGGCCTTGGCCGGCGAGCACGCGGACGTGCGGCGTGCAGTGGAGTTGGTCGGTCAGATCTTGGCCGGATCGGTAACCTCGCGAACCACCTTGGATGGGTTCTTACAGGCGAGTCTGGGTCGGTCCGGCTCAGATTTGGGGTGTGAATCACGGAAGCTCTCTTCGATCGGGGCACGTCACCGTTGGTTTAGCGATCGCAGCGCTGATCGATCGGTTCGATCCCGCCATCGGCCCTGGCGATGACGACGAGCCGCCTACTTGGGGTCACATCGAGATCGGCGAGCGACACCTGGCCCCGCCAGCTGGCTTGTCCGCATACTTCGCTGAGGGACAGCTTGCCCCCGCGCCATTGGTGGTGCGGCTCAGCGAAGCGTTCGCCTTCAGCGACGGACCCCGCCTGCAGGTCTACGCTTCCGCCGGCGACCGGTCATATGGCGTGGCGGCCATCGACGCGATCATGGCCGACGCCGAGGGTGCTAAGAACTTGTTCCGCGGACGCGCGCTGACCGCGACTGAAAACGACGGACTGGTGCTGGAAGTCAGTGAGCTGCCCGCTATTACACGCGCGAATGTTATTGTGCCCGAATCGGTTTGGTCCGAAATCGACTTGAACATCGCGGCCGTCACCACCCATCGCGAGCTCATGAGGAGTTTGGGTTTGGGTGTTCGGCGCGGTGTGCTGTTAGCCGGCCCGCCCGGGGTAGGCAAGACCGTGATCTCCCAGGTGATCGCAAACGAATTGGTCGGCTTATTCACCGCGATCATCGTCGACGCCCGAGCCGGGCAGTCCGCGCTTGCCGGGGTTTACAAGGAGGCGCGCACCCTAGGCCCGACCTTGATCGTGTTGGAAGACCTCGATCTGATCGTCGGCGACCGGCGAAAGAGTGGTGACGCCCGGGCGTTGTCGGAATTTCTGGCAGTGATGGATACCGATCCGTCGGCTCCGATCTTGACTTTGGCGTCCACCAATGACATCAGCGCTCTGGACGCTGCTTCTATCCGCACTGCACGCTTTGATTCGATCATCGAGATCGGCTACCCCACCCGCGACGCCGCGGCCCAAATCCTCTCCACCTACCTGCACGGGGTGCCGGGCGCAGAGACTGTCGATGTGCACAACGTGGCCGCCCATTTCAGCACCGATATCAGCGGGGCCGACATCCGAGAGATCGTGCGCCGCACCGTACTTGCCAGCGGCTCGGTCACACAGGCGGGCCTGATCGCCACCGTGCAATCCGGACGTTTCAAACCCCAACTGCCCCAAGGACATTACCTGTAGCCCAACTGCTTTTACCCCAAAGCCTCGCCCTGCCACCACCAACAGCTCGTTGCAATCGAGCGCCATCCAGATCGGAAGCTCGCCTGTCGGCGACCACGTGCGCCGATTGGCGATCAGGCCCGACCTGAAAGACGAATCCGTGCCGCGCGCGATGGTGTCAACAAAATCGTCTGCCCTCATACTCACCGAACACCACAGCGCCCCAACGGAATCCGCCAGTCCGAAGTTCAACCACCGCAGCGGGCATCCATCGAGTTGTCTGCCCAGCACCGCCGTGATCACGCCGGTTGTCGGCTGGAGATCCTGCAGCACACCCAGGCGCTCAAGTGGCGATCAGAAAGTGGCCGTCGCGGTCGAGCCCGAGGCCTTCGGCTCGCCGCCGGCTTTGCCGAGACGCCTAAAAGTGTTCTCGTCAATTGGCGCCGCGACAGCTCAGCCCTTATCGGAGGCGAACACCCGACCACGACCGGCTACGACCATGCGGTCCGGATGATCCGCGCCTGGCCGATGGGATGCAAACCGGTCACGTCGATGGGGATCTCGCCAGTAGCGTGCACCGATGCCCATTCGGGACGCGCAGTGGCAGTTCCAGCCGATCCTTAGAGCCCGTTGAATGTGTTGCGGATCAGGTTTAACAGAGTCTCCGCAGCCTCTCGGTCGAGCTGAATTGACTGCGAAATTTTGTTGGGGATCTGGCGCTCGTCAGAACCGTACGTATCGAGCTGAAGAAAAGTGCGACCGTCGACTTGAAAGCTCCGCCAGCCACAGGACACTGGCTTGTGCACGCCATTCCTCTCGGAGCCAACCTGCTGAAATTCGTTTATCAGTGCCATCTAGCCTCCCGCGATCCTGGACCCAACAGACTATCTGCCAGATACTCGAAGTTGCTCCCAACGCGACCAACCAACAGATCCAGGTGAGGACGTCGAGGTTAATGCAGTCGCTTGCGAACTGGTCTACCAACGCATGCAACAACTTGAACACAAGTCGGGAGATCGGTTGAATGCCGTTGTCTGGCAACGACTCCGGAGGTTGATGATCATCAGCATATACCGTCACAAGCAGTACCGCGCGGACTCCCCTTATTCGCATTAGTTGTAATAACCGCCCGTCGGCTATATGTAGTTGTCCAGTTCACCGCTCGGCCTGTCTCAGGCGGTTCAGTGCCAACACGGCCCGCGAAGGCGAATACCTGAGCCAGCCGACGGCCCTTTGCCCTGTGGTAATGCGGCTTGGGCATGCGGAGGCGCATCGCCAGCCCCGATCGGAAGCGACGAGTCGATCGCTGATTAGCGACGCTTGCCCAGACCTGGGAGACCGCCGCCCACCGTGCGCACGCTCCCTCCACCGCCCTGAGTTTTCTTGGCTCCTATAGGCAGTCCACCGCTGCCGACGCAGTGCTTCCCGTCCTTATTCTTGTGGCCTCCGAGGTGTCCGTCCGCCTTCGGACGTACGACTTTCGAGCAGTAGGGACATTGGCCGCGGTTTCTATCCGCGCGTTGATGGTGATCTCGCGGCCCTGGCGCCGGTTTCTTGCCGCGACCTCTCTTGACACATGCCGCGCAGAGCGAAGACCCCACCGGCGCCACGCCGATCCGGCAGTAAGAGCAAACACCCGAGCGCCCCATGCGTACACATCCCTGCATCATTTTGTCCTGGCGAATCAGAGCATAGGTGGACGTGGCGACAGGTCAGATCAGTTCTAACAATTCAGCCCGCAACCGGGCTGTGACGGCTGCTCGACGGCCGTCATGTTATCGATAAGCCTGATGCGTCCACGACGCGCCGCCACAAATTTGTCGCTGACCGGATATAGCGTCCCAACCATGAGGATTTGTCAGTCGCACACGACCCGCGGTCTGAGGGCCATCAGCCGGAGACGGCGACGATTGCTCCCTATTGAGCGGAAGCACTGGGGGGGCGCCTGATGCCTCGACGCGCACAGCGGTACGCCGCGGTTTCCCTCTTCGCCGGGTGTGGCGGCATGGACTCCGGCGCAGAAGCATCCGGACGGGCCCGCGTCGTATGGGCGATTGATAACGAACACTGGGCGGTGCAGACCTACAAGCGCAACATCGGGAGTCACATCGTTGAAGCCGACATCACAGCTACGCCTGTGCCTGCAGTTGGCTGCGACATCCTGCTTGCCGGCCCTCCTTGCCAGGACTACTCCACCTTGTGGAATCACGACGGGCTGAGAACTGCCCGTGGCAATCTGTTCCGAGAGGTGGCTCGCTTCCTCGACGAACTGCGGCCGGCCGGGTTCGTGCTGGAGAACGTCCCGGGGCTCCTGTCGGCTAACCGCGGCTACGCATGGCAGCTCGTGCGCCACGCGCTTCGCTCGCCGAGCAGCTTCGCGCCACAGACGCGAGGTCGGTCACGGCCTAATGCGGTTCGCTACGACCTGTCCGCGCAAGTGATTGACATGGCCGACTTGGGCGTGCCCCAACACCGCGAACGATTGATCGTGCTTGGGGTCCGCCGCGACCTAGGTGTACGTCCACCTGTCATCCCGACTCCCTTTGCCGGCGATCCGGTTACAGTGCGCGAGGCCCTCGACGACAACCCCCTGCCGCCCGACGCTCCGAACC
This sequence comes from Mycobacterium sp. SP-6446, assembly GCF_001954045.1. NCBI lineage: Bacteria > Bacillati > Actinomycetota > Actinomycetes > Mycobacteriales > Mycobacteriaceae > Mycobacterium > Mycobacterium sp. SP-6446. The sequence goes on from NZ_MBEM01000064.1 coordinate 88,975, forward strand.
ACGAGATTGGCCTGGACTCGCCAGAAGTAGTCGAACGGCTCAAATTGATTCCCGCCGGCGGTAACTACGAAGCGGTTCCCAGCGGGCACCCGCTCGCAGTGCGCGGACTAATCAGCCACGTCTACCGTCGCCTCGACCCAGAAAAACCCGCGTATACGATTATTTCCGGCGGCGGCGGAGGTACCCATGGTTATCATCACGTCGAGCCGCGGCGCTTGAGCAACCGAGAAAAAGCACGCCTGCAAGGCTTTCGGGATGAGTTCGTGTTCGAGCACGGCTGTGGAACTTCACGGCAGGAAGCTAGATCCATGTACCCACGAGTGCGGCGGCAAATCGGTAACGCGGTGCCGCCCCCGGCAGCCCAGCTGATCGTAAACACGCTCGCCGAGGTCCTCGACCAGGCGGGCATCGCCCCGAGGACTGCGCGTGAGCTGGCAACCGCTCGACGAGTCGCGATGCAACTTGGCATACCGATGCCCTCTGCTGTGCAGAAAGCATCCGGGCAGTGAACGTCGCGGATGGTAGGTCCAGCGGCCTTGGGACGGCGCAGGCCGACGTGGCCGACGAGCTGCCGGTCGTCGCGGTCCTGCGGTCGTTGTCGGTATTCAGCGCGGACCAAGCCGGCGCATACCGCGAACATTTCGCCGCGCTGTCGCGCGTCCTCGGCCCTGACGTCTCGACTAAGCTCACGCGATTCATCGCCGACTGGGCGGCGGCGGGAGACGCGGGGCTCGTCCTCCTTACTGGCAACGCCGGCACGGGTAAGACCGCAGCCGCCGAGGCTTACTGCCGCGCAGCTGGAGGCGGCTTGCCAGAACTCGATGCACTCGTCGAAATCGCTCCCGGCCACCGGGTTCTAAAAGACTTGTCCGGCCTGCCTGATCGCGCCGCCCGGGCACGTGTGCTGGCGGAGGCCCTCGACCAAGCAGCCGCGAGCCAAGTGCTGATATGCGCCAACGAGGGTGTGCTTCGCGACGCTTTCGATGATCTCGACCGGCCAGTCGCAGCCGACACCCTTGAGGCCGCGCTCCGGCGAGGCGCCGCACAGTCCGGCCAACTGACCGTCGTCAATGTAAATCGACAGCGTCCCACCGGCGCTCAGCTGTGGGATCAGATAATCGACTATGTCACTCGGCCGCCACTATGGGCTGGCTGCGCCGGGTGCCCATTTGATGTCGGCGGATGCCCTATGCGTAGCAACGCCGAACGGCTGCGGCGGCCGGAAGTCCGCGCCCAACTGCGGACGCTGTTCCGGCTTGGCACCGGGGAAGCCGTGCCGACGCTGCGAGAGGTGCTGGCGATCTTGTCTTGGGCGGTCGTCGGTCGCGGGACATGCAGCCACGTCAAGGAGAAGAACCGCGATCTAGGACGCTCCGCGTTCACCGCCAGCACCGGCTACTTCGCCCGAGCCCTTGGAGGGGGCCTGTCCGCCGACAGCGCGGAGCAATCCCCCCTCTTGGCTGGCATCCGCAGGTGCGGTCTCGGAGTGGTTAGCGATCTAGAAGTCGACGGTTGGTTGCGCGACACCAACTCCGCACCACCCGCTGTACGGGCACTCGCGGGCGCACCGGATGGCGACGCCGACGACACCGGACGCAGGGCCGGGCTGTCCGGCACGCGATCGCCATTGGACCGTGTGCGGACAAAACAACACGAGATGACTTTCCACGCACTGGGCGAAATGATCAGCACCGACGAAGACGTCGAACGGGTCGAAGACGGGCTCGATGCGCTGGTCCGCGGCGATGGGGACGGGGGTGACTCCGCGCAGGCGTTGTGGCGGCAGCGGATTTACTTTGAGGCCGCCGCACAGCTCGGTGGAGCAGCTGCCGCGGCCCGGCGGCTGCTCCACTTCCGCCATGCCCTCGACTTATTCGAACTGGCCGCTGCCGCTGCTGCTGGCCGCGACACTGTCATCGAGCTGAATGAGCTCGTCCGCGGCTTGAACTTTCTCGTGACCGGCTTTGCCAGCCCGAACGAGGGCTTGATTGTGCCCGATCCTGCCTGCCTTTTCGCGCGAGATCCTGGCGCGTTCAGGCCGGCGCGGCCTTCGCTAATCCACAGCCTGATTCCAATTGAGAGACTAGCCGTTGAGGTACCCGACCAAGGTCTTGTTCAGGAGCTGCTCGACGTCGACCACGTCGACGTACAACTAGTTCTCGTCGATTCGCCGGAATTCGCCCTGCGTATCGGTCCTCGCATGTATGAGGCGATCCGCGAGGCTGCTGAATTTAGTGGCCCAGTTGGCCAAGGAGTCGCCGAGATGAACGACCTGCGAAGCTTTTACGGTCGGCTCGCATCTGCCTTTCCCGCCGAACGGACACTTCGGGTTGCTGACCCCGACTCGCAGCCGCCAGCGCTTGTGAGCATCACTCTTCCCCACTTCGTAGGACGTTGATGCCTTCGCCACGACGCCAGCCACGCCTCACGCCGGGTGCCATAGCCGCCGAGCTCTTCTGTCTTTATCCAGACCGCGACGAGCGGGCACCGCAGCTATGCGCAGAGACACTGCTTACTCTTGCGGCCAACGGGTACCAATCACCCGTCAACGGAAAGCCTCTGGTCACACCAAAACAGCAGCGCTTCGCAATACGGAGCCTCGCCACAAGCGAAAACTTCCTTGGCGGTCGCGACGAGGGGCGGGCCGGCGACGACGACACCACTCCCGCCGAATATGGCGCCTGCCTCGCCGGAGGCGATGAAATCCGCAGCTCAGCCCACCTCCGCCTGGCGCAGCAGACCCTGCAAGGACTAATTGACCCCGATACCCAGCGCGGCAACCAGCCCGGTGCGTGGCTACTCAGACCCTTCCACGAAGCGCTCCTCTGGTACGACGCCCGCAAGGCCGGCTCCCACAGCCCCGTATATGGTGTGCGTAAGGTTCACATGCGCGGGAGCGGCATCACACTCGCCCGGCTCATCACCAGCCCCGCCGACCCAGACGCGGCGCAGCTCGGGCGGTCCGCACTTTCCGAGATTCGCCAGGTTCTCACTGCTGATACGCCGTTGGCCGCGGTAAGCCGGCACCTCGAAAGCGCTTTGCCCCCCGATGCGCCCTACGTGCGGCCGCCCGAGCTGGAAGCCGACGAACAGGAAGCTTGGGACCGCGGTGCAGACCCGCGGCTAGCCGGCTTGGCGACCCGCTTATGCCGCCACGCCGAAGGGATAATGCGCCAAGAAGGTGCCAGTGGGCCCGCCAAGCTATGGCAGTTGCGCTGCATCCTCGCACTCGACTTCGCGGTCCACCTGGCCCGCACCGCGTGGGAAACAACCGAGGCCCCGGCCGGCGAGCGCTATCTATTGCTTAGCTTCAGCGCTGCACCCCGCGCCGAAGACCCGGTCCGTCAGCGGTCCGAAGACTCCTATCGGCTGGCTCGGATACGTATCGCCGACGCCGTAGTCCACACCCTCGCCCGCACCATGAAAAAGCTCGCAGACGGCGAGCAGCCGGTGGACTGGTCGAGCGAATTCCTCTTCCGTCGCGGAGCGCAAAGCGACGACGATGAGGCAAGCATCACCAAGCAGCTCAAGAAGCTGCCCCCGGGCGCAGGCGACGACGACTATGAGCGTATTGCCCGCGCCGCGATTAGCACCGCTGACTACGGCCGTGGCTCAGACGACGGTTTCCGCGTGCTGCTGGAATCCGCTGGCGCCCTCGTCGGCACCGGTAGCTACCGCTACCTAACCGCGGGGCCCGACCTGCTCGCGGCCCTCGTTGGTTCCTTCTCGGCCGACATGCCGATGCCCAGCCGCGACTTCTTCGCCGCCGTGCGAAGCGAATGGGACCTGGTTCTGAACCAGGAGTCCGCGGCCGAGACCGCGCTCGCCGACCTGCTCGACGGTGCAGCATTAGAACGTAACGCCCGCAGAGCGGAGAAGCTGATGAGTGACGCAGGCTTAGCGCTCGGTCTGTCAGACCGCACGACCGTGGTCGGTGAACGCACCGCTCGGAGAAGCCGTTGAGCCTCCGTCTGGGCGCCGCGCTCGCCGAATACCTCCGCCGCCACCTCGTCGAGGGCCGGCCAAACTTCGTCCTCGTCGAAGGCGTTCCCGTCGGCGTCGCCGAAGGCATGAGCGGCGCCTGGGACGACAAGCTACCGCGACTCGCAGTCGTCGCCCCCAACCCGTCGAGGTTCGGCAGCCATGCCCTCGGCAACCAGTCTGGGACGCACCTTCGCAACAGTGGCGGGGTCGTCGTAGTTCTCTGCGGTGGCGAGCAGGTGCCAGACAGACAGTCGCTGAATCTCTTCGAGTCTGTGTCGCCCAGCGTGCTGCTCGACACCACCGAAGGGCTGACTATCTTGTCCCAGCAGCAGCCAGCAGTGGACCTCGATGGTCCGGCTCGCGCCGTCCGCGAAGCGATCGTGCAATCGGGCCCTGCCGCGCGCCCGAGTGCCCTGGCCGTCGCCACCTACCTTGATCGGCTCGCCGACGGCAAGGATCCTCTGCGCGAATTGCCGCTGATCGGTGGATTTGCTGACCACCTCCCGGCCGGAGAGCGAGCTGACGCTCAGCGGATCGCAGATAACTTGGCCCTCGCGGCGAAGCGAACCGCAGATGACCTCCTGCGGCCCAGCTCGTACGCCGATTTGCGCCATCGCGCCGAACGCGTCCTCTCGCAGCGACCCGGGCTCAAAGATCCAGTTGATGCGCGACGGGCGGCCGCCGACATCATGGGGCAGCTGCAGAATGGCAGCGTCGAACTGCTGTCCAGCCTTCGATTCGACGAGGCTCGCCAGATCTTCGAACAGCGGTCCGAAAAGCTCACAGCCGTTGTCCGGCGCGAAATGGCGCAGTTCCGAGCAGGTCTGGTTGAAGGCAGCCAGGCGGAGATGTTGCCCTGGGAGGAGTACGACAGGATCGCTGGCGATCTCAGCCGGGGAACGGAACAGCGCGCCGCTGCACAAGAACTGTGCAATCTCGACGATGCGCAGCAACGGCAGATATTCACCCGGCCAACCCGCAACAAGCTCGAACGGCTGCTCCGGGACAAGTCAGTCAATGGGAGCAATCCCTCCTGTCCAGAGGCGGCAATCGTACGCGCCGCGCAGCAACTTGGCGGTCTGATCGAACGCGTACAAGTGCTCGAGCCTAAGCCGCCCGGGACTGGGAGGCCGACGACAATCAACCGCTCCGTCGCTGGGCGCATTCTCACCCTGGCGTGCGCCCGGCTGCGACTCGGCGGCCTGCTGCACAGATGGAGCCAGACCGGCGGAGAAGTCGACGGGCTGCTACTACGCTCCGCGGACGACGAGGATCTCGGTGACGTGCTCGACGCATTTGCGGACGCGGGTCTTTCCTCCGGCGCCACGCTGCCGCCTCTGCAGCTACGCCTGCACGCTGACGACGGCAGCACAGTCCAGGTCGATTGGCGTCCAGACCTCGACGACGCGGCAATGCTGCGAGTCGCCCTGCTGTTCGCCGACGAACCCGCCCTCGCTTTCGCTCAGCCCGGCGAACCCACCCTGCATGCGTTCTGCGGAGGTGCCTCGATAACCGCACTCCCCCTTCCCGCATCCTTGACTGAATTGGCGAGCGCTCTTCAGAAGACTGCCCGCGAAGCACTCGACCGAGGACTAAGTCCCCGCCTACTCTCCACTTGGACCGACGCTTGGACCAATGCTGTTTGCGATTGCGAAAGGGCCCAGGACACGGATAGTGCCGAGGCGCTCGCATTGTCCGGTGCCATTGTCGGTGATCAGGGCACCGCTCTCACGGCGCTTGCGCCGCTCAAGGCCGAGTGGCTTGCGCAGTATCTCGAAGCCCTCTGGCAACTGCTTCGGTACGCAGAGGAGCCGGTGAATGACACAAGCGCCGGCGACGCTGTGGCCGCCGCCCTTGGCGTCGCCCGCGCCACCGCCACCCACCATCCCGCTCACCTACGGCTCAGTACTCAAGATCGGGCCCTCCTGCCCAGTAGCGAAGGCCGGATATGGAGCGTTTACGGGGGCGTCAGCACTCGCGACGAAAGTGGCTTTGCAGGTGAAGCGCTCCGCTCGGTGATCACTCAGCTGCTCAAGCTGCAGCCGGAAGCCGCCGGTCACTTGCGGTGTCTCGCATGGGGCCCCGGTGCCGCCGACCTGCTCGTAAGCGTGGCCGTCCGGCTGATCGGAACAAGCGTCGGTGGCGGGACGATCGCAAGGATCGAAGTATTTTGCGTGGGCACGGGCGAGGATGACCGCCCCGCCTGGCACACCCTCGCCTACGCCGACGACAACTTGCGGGCACAGCGAGACGTACTGCAGCTGCGCTACCTCGACGACCTTGCAGCAGCACGCGCCCTGCTGTCACAAGGCAACGACAGCCCGGCCGTGCACCTCGCCCTTGTCACCGGCCTCACGGAGGGGGGCGGCCGCCTACAAATCGAAGCTCCTGAAGTGCCCGCGCCAGGCTGCGATAGCGAAGTCTTGTTCGCGCCACGCGTGTGGCAGCGGCCGCGGAAAGACCGCCGCACCCTGCTCATGCCTCCCGCCGCGACGCCCAGCGGCCACGCTTGGCTGCGGCTGCAGAACGCAGTTGAAGAGTCCTGGCCAGATCCCGATCAGACCTTGAGGATTCCGGAGGTCCGCACCGGCACTCTCGACATCCGCTCTCAACTGGGCGAAGTCCACGATCTCGCGCTCTGGGTAGCTACCCTTGACCGCTACGCCACTCGCGACAGCCTGGAACAAGCTCTCGGCCGCGACAATGTCGCAATCCTTCATCAAGAACGGCGCCTTGGTGGCGACAGCCCGCTGTCACTGGTTCTGAGTCAAAAGTCGGGCGGCCCCGCCGATCGCGCCATCGGCCGCAGCCTGCGTGCTGCCGGCATTGTTGACAACCGCGATCTGGCGCTTTCCATCGGCAGTGACCTAAGGAAGGTTGCCAGCCAGGGTTACGGCATCCTGGCTCTCCAGGCCGCCACCAGCGGCGCCGGTATCAATGAACTTGTCGGGCACGTCGTCGCTTTTAGCCTGCTCGCCACGACCGCTACACCTTGGCCGCTGCCACCAGGGTGCCGGGTACTGCTCGTCAGCCTCGACGAGTACCAGCACTGGTTTAGCGGGAAGCGCGCCGACCTGCTCGCGATTGCATTAGATCCCGACGAAGGCGGCGTCCATGTCGCCTGCATTGAAGTCAAGGCCCGCCGTAGCGACGAGACCGATGCCGCGGCAGGGGCTCTCGATCAGCTCAGCCAGACCCTGGCCGCCACCCGATGGGCGGCCTACCCGGAACCAGGCAGCATTCATACTCGCTTGTGGCTCAACCGGATTACCGAAGCCGCGTACGCGGTTGCTCGGGAATCACGCTTTAAGCTCGATGCCGCCGAGCTTGCCGCACTCGAAGCGTTCCGGCTTGCCAGAGGCAGCCTTGAATGGGCGGGCGTCGGACTTATCTTCGGGCCTAAAGTGAAGCCCCTCCACAAGATCCAGCAGAACCCCGTCGGCACCGACATCGTTCCAGTCGCCCTCCATACGATTCAGCTGACAGAACAGCTGCTGCGGACGGCGACCGGAACCGATCTCACTCAGCTGCGCACCGTTGAGACCGACCGCCCGTCACTGCAGTCGTCACGCGTCAAGCGCCGCCCGGAGGGGAAAAAACGACCGCAGGACGAGCCTTCGTCCGAGGCCGGACGGGATGACAGGGCGCGGGCGGAGGCCAACTCCGACGCACAGACGCCGGCCTCACCCACCGGTGAGCCCGTCATACGGGACGATGGCGCCACCACACGGGACGAACCGGCGTCGATCAGGGAACGCGGCCCGCGTGCGTCAGAAGGTCCCGGCGCAGACAAACCGCGACCCGCCTCATCGCCTGCCCCAGCGTTGGCCGACGAAGAAGCACAGCAGCGCGGTTCGGCGTCGACCACTCAAGCGGAGTTCGTCCCGCCTATCTTGGGCTGGGACGCAACTACCGGCCAGGAGGTGCGCTGGCACCCCGCCGGCCTCGAGCAGACGCTTAACAACGGCCATCTGGAGATATGGGGAACGTCCGGCATGGGCAAAACCCAGTTCGCGATGAGTCTGTTGGCACAACTATCGCATTACAGCGGCAGCAAGTTTGGCATCGCGGACTTCAAGAACGACTACAGCGACGAAACCGGCTTTCCGCGTTTCGCAGGCGCCGATTTCCTCGACCTGTGGGATACCGGCGCGCCGTACAACCCGCTCGCGCTCACGGTCGAGAGTCCGCGAGCCATCGATACCGCCGTTATCGAGCTGCGCGACACTGTTGACGAAGCCGCGCGCGCGTTCGTGCGGATGGGGCACCGGCAGAAACAGAAACTCGAAAAGGCGCTGCACGAGGCTTACGCCATCGGCCGTGAAGAAGAACGGTGGCCCACGCTGCGTACCCTTGATGACCAGCTCGACGCCGACCTAGCTGGCGTCATGGGAGATCTGACTCGCTACGAACTATTTAAGTCTGGGCCGCCACTCGGCGACGTCGTCGACCGCAACGTCGTCTTTGGGCTTTCGAAGATCCCCGGCAACGGCCAGACCACTGTGCTTGCCGCCGGATTCATCCTATCCGCGTTGCTTCTCCGCATTCAGAGCCTGCCGCCAGTGCCAAACACGATCCGCTATCTCGCCGTCGTCGACGAGGCCCATCGCGTCGCTGAATTTCGCGCCATTCAGACGATGATCCGCGAAGGGCGGTCGAAGGGCCTTGGGGTCGTGTTGGCTACCCAACAGCCGCTAGACCTACACCCCGTGGTCGCCGCCAACGCGCAAACGAAGATCTGCTTCGGAATCTCCGACGCAACCGCTGCTGCGATGGCGGCCCGGCGACTCGACCCTGGCGACCGGCGCCTTCCTGAGCAGATCCGCACCCTCGGTAAGGGCGAAGCTTATGTCAGCCTCGGTGGCGACATACCGCGCCTCACGCGGATGACTCAGGCATATCGAGACCACGAGCCCCTCGGTCTGCCTCCCCTTCACCCGTCGTTATGACGCGCCGAGATGGGCGCCCGCGCTCGACGCGGCGCACGCCACGTCACGACACGGTGGGCGCATCCTATGCCAGCGACCCGGGCGTTCGTGCCCGGATGCAGGCTCAACGCACTCGGGACACCGCGCCTGAGATTGCAATCCGCAAGCTGTTGCATGCCGCCGGCTTGCGCTACCGCGTTGATGTTGCGCCCTTGCCAGGAGTGCGCCGTCGCGCTGACATCGTCTTTCGACCAGCGCGCGTCGCCGTATTCGTTGATGGCTGTTTTTGGCATGGCTGTCCTGACCACGGCAACCGCGCCGTGCGCTCAAACCCTGGTTATTGGTCGTCCAAGATCACCAGGAACCGCGACCGAGACCGAGACACTGACACCCGGCTCGTGGCCGAGGGCTGGATGGCGATCCGAATCTGGGAACACGAACCGCCCGAAGCTGCCGCGGCGAAGATTTTCGACACTGTGACGAGGCGCCGCCCTCGAGTCGGCGCGCCAATCTGATCGCCGCTGCACGCGCTGGTAAGCGTTGACGAAATGTAGGCGGCATCGTGAGTTTGAGATCAAGTAGGGCCGTTACGTCAGGCTTGGAGCGCCCAGCGGTGTCCGGTAAGGCCGAGGAACATCACCACCATGGTGGGTAGTTGGGCGAGCTGAGCCTGCACGAGCAACCAACAGAGTATGGGCCCTAGCCAGCCACCTAACTGCGCATCACCTCTAGATACCCGCTCAAAGCCGCGGTGGCGGCGCCGACAGCCACCCGTCCGAAAGCAACTCGAGCAACTGTCCGTCCGGATCGCGGATCATCGCCATCACCTCGGTCACCGTCGCGTCGACGACCGCTCCCCCGAACTCCTCGACCTTCTTCAACGCCCCGGGAAGATCGGACACTGAAAACGAAATGTGCGTCAGCCCAATCTGATCCATGACGCGTTCCGACCCGGTGTGAACCTGGCGCTTCGAGTAGTCCATGAGTTCGAGCACAAACCCGTCGCGCACCAAGTAGGTCGCATGCACCCCGAGCGGCTCGGGAAGCTGCACGAGCTTGGCGGTGGGTCCGTCTGGCGGCTCAAGCTCCCACCAGAACTGAAACCCGAGCACCGATTCGTAGAACCGCCGCGACCGCTCGCGATCGGACACACACAATCCGACGTGGTTGAACGTCGTCTGGTGACGACTCATTGACGGCCTTTCTCGACAGAACCCACGAGCGTAATAATGCAAAGATAGTGCAGAAAGCCGAGCTCTCGTCGCGGTGGAGGACTTCCAGATGACTACACGGCCCGACGTCAGGCCCGACTCAATCGTCGACTTCGACCATCATTCCGACGAGTTCAACCTCAACCAACAGCAGATCAACGCCGAGCTACGCCAGAAATGCCCCGTCGCCTGGAACACCAACTACGACGGATTCTGGTTCCTCAGCAGCTATGACGCGGTCAGCCAAACGGCCCGCGACGACGAGACCTTCTCCCACAGATACGACCCGAACGCCAACGACGGCGTCGACTACCGGGGTGAAATGGGCGTGCCGCGGCCCGACGGCCAACCTGCCCTGGGCATCGGCGAAGTCGATGGCGAGTATCACCTGGCCCTCCGCCACGCGCTGGCGCCGTTCTTCTCTCCGGGCGCCGTCGAAAAACTCAAGCCCTTCATGGAGCAATCCGCCCACTGGTTCCTCGACCAGAAGATCACCGACGGGCAGATGGACCTCGTCCTCGACTACGCCAGCCCGGTCCCGGCCATCCTCACCATGAAGCTGATGGGCCTGCCCTACGACAACTGGCACCTCTACGCCAACCTGTTCCACTCCGTCATGGCCATTCCCCAGGACAGCGACGAGTACGCCAGCGCCATCGCCAAAGTCCCCGCCATGATGCAAGAGGTCCTCGAGTTCGCGGCGGCCCGACGAGCCGACGCCCGAGGAGACCTGACCAGCTTCCTCATCCAGTTCGAATTCGACGGCAAGCGCCTCACCGACGAACAGCTGCTCAACATCATCTGGAACCTCATCGGCGGCGGCGTCGACACCACCACCTCACAGACCGCGCTCACGCTCAAACACCTGGGCACGCATCCCGAGCTACGGCAACAACTCATCGACCACCCCGAGCTCTACCGCACCGCCACCGACGAATTCCTGCGCTACTTCTCCGTCAACAAGTCGCTGAGCCGCACGGTCACCCGCGACGTCGAGCTCGACGGCCAACACCTGAGAAAAAACGACCGCGTCATCATCAGCTGGCTGTCCGCCAACCACGACGAACAGGAATTCGACCGGCCCGACGACGTCATCCTCGATCGAATGCCCAACCGCCACCTGGCCTTTGGGCTCGGGCCGCATCGCTGCATCGGCTCGCACCTGGCGCGCCTGATGTCCGAAGTGATGGTGAAGGCGGTGCTCGACCGCATGCCCGACTACCGGGTCGACGTCGACAACGTCCACCAATACATGAACAACCCAAGCATGACTGGGCTCGGCCAGCTACCGGTCACCTTCACCCCAGGAGCGAGCAGGCGCACCTCACGCCCCTGGTGATGGCTCGCGCGGAATCATGACGAGCCGCCGTCGAGCAGTCCGCGCTCGATAAGTTCCCACACTTGCCGCTGCGCAAATTCGATGCCGGCCGCGGTTTTGGGTAATGGCCCGTCCAGCAGGAGGTTCGCGAGGCCGTGCACCGCCGACCAGACCGCAATCTCGGCTCCGGACCTGCGGCGCGGGTCCAGCAGTCCGGCGGCTTGGCATTGGTCGAGCACGTCGCTGAGGATCTCGAAGGGATCGGCACCATCACGTGGCGATCCGGCGTTCGCGCGAGCCTGACCCGCGGCGGGCGCCGTGGCGGGATGCGAGGTAAACGCGGTTCGGAACAGCCCGGGCTCACTCAACGCGAAGTCAATGTAGGCCGTACCAACCGCGCGCAGCCGCTGGCGGGGAGCCCTGGCGCGGGCAACGCGTCGGCGCATCTCGGCGGCAAGCTCGATGCGCGCATGGCGCGACACCACGTCCAGCAGCGCTTCGCGGTCGGCGAAATGACGGTACGCGGCCGAGTGCGACACACCGGCCACCCGGGCGGCCTCGCGCAGGATGACCCGATCGGGTCCGCCTTCACGAGCCAGCTCGATGCTCGCCTCGACCAACGCTGAGTTCAGCGCACCGTGGTGGTAAGGCTTTTCGCGCTCTGGGCCAGCGGGTGTCATGCTCGCCAGAATCCCACACAGACTCGATGTTGACAACGGTCACATGCCGTCGCATACTGCAATGTAACCAGTGGTCACATTGCCTGCTGGTTCGAAGTACCGATTAGTGGAAGGACAGTCCGATGACAAACTCACGCGTGCTGGTGACCGGCGCCACCGGCAAGATTGGCGGAGCGGTGGCCGCTCAACTATTGGAAAAGGGCGTGCCGACAAGGGCTTTGGTGCACCGCGAGGACGCACGCAGCGCCCGCTTGCGGGAGCTGGGCGCCGAGGTCGTCGTCGCCGATATGTTCGACATTCAACAGGTTACGGCCGCGATGGACGGCATCGACCGCCTCTACTTCAATCCCCCGTGGCATCCTCACGTACTCGACAGCGCGGTGGCCTTCGCGGTCGCGGCACAGCGCGCAGGAGTGGAAGCCGTGGTGGCGCTTGGGCAATGGCTGGCGAGCCCCGAGCACCCCTCGTTGATGACCCGGCAGGCCTGGCTGACCGACAAGTTGTTCGACCTGCTGCCGAACACCGCCCACGTCGCGGTCGATCCCGGCTACTTCGCCGACGGTTACCTGAACCTGCTCTCAGTCGCCGCGCAGCTGGGCGTGTTGCCGGTGCCGACCGGCGGAGGCCGCAATGCCCCGCCGTCCAACGAGGACATCGCACGCGTGGCCGTCGGTGCCCTGCTCGATCCGCACCGTCACGACGGGCGGGCCTACCGCCCGACCGGGCCGGCTCTGCTAACCGGAGCGGAGATCGCCGACGCGATAGGTGAGGCGTTGGGCCGGCGGGTGCGTCACATCGACATCCCGCCGCGGATGTTCATGAAGGCCCTGCGCGCGAACGGAAAACGATTCGGTTTCGACGAGTTCTTCCAGTCCGGCATGCGCCACTACGGGCCGGAGTACGGTCTGGGGACCTGGGAGGTCGGCGGCCCGACGACCCATGTCCGTGATGTCGCCGGTGTCGAACCGGAGGACTTTCTGACCATCGCGCGCCGCTATGTCGGTGGCCCGGAATTACTGCGCACCCCAGGCAATTTCATCCGCGAACTCTGGAACATGATGCGCATCACGGTTACGCCCATGCACCGGCTGGACAGGTTCGAGCGACTCCAGCAGCATCCGCAGCCCGCCCATCCGGTTTTCTCGGCGCAATCCGCGATCTGGCGACAAGAACATGCCGCAACCGATGGCCGGTTTGGGATAAGCCAGGCTCATCCCGCATCGCCATCACAGGTCGCGTAAACCCGGCTCACCCGTTAGCTGGCCGTGGCGTACTGCAGCACCGGCTCCGACGAATCGACGTGCTCACCGCTGATGATCCTCAGCCGTTCGGGGCGCACCTCGTAGCGGACGCCGTTGAGCGGATTGGTGACGTCGAACCCATCCCCCGCGCGTTCGGCGTTGGACAGTTCGATGTGGGCGCCGTCGCGAATACGCTCACCGCGGTAGTAGTAACTGCCGCTGAGGTTTTCACACACCACCGCGAGCGACTGAGCGGTGCGCACCACCGCGGCGGGCGGATTGCCCGGATCGCACCGGGCCGTCTCGCCGACGAACCCCAACCCGTCGGCGCCCTTCACCGGGCGCGATAGCGACGGCGTCTTCGGCACCGGCGCGCTCGGCGGAGGTGCAGCCCGCGGCGGAGGTGCAGCCCGCTGGGTCTGCGACGGCACGGCGCCGTTGCGGGGCGTGAAGACCACGGATCCCACCGCCACGACCAGGCCGACAACCAACGCGACCACCGCCGCCACCGTCAGCACGAGCGGCGCCCGGCCGATCGTCAGCGGGCGGACCGACCGCTCCGGCGTCGACTCCGCGGGTGGATAGGGGCTCGAGCCGGTGTCGTCGGGGTTGGGATAGAACGCCGCGAACGGCCGCGTGCGAGGAGGCAGGCTTTGGCCGGCCGCAACGGGAACCCGCTCGTCGGCCGAGGACACCGCCTCGCTGGCCGCCCGGGCCAGCTCACCTGCGGACGCGAACCGCCCCGCGCGCTGCTTGGCCATGCCCCGGGCGACGACGTCGTCGAAGGCCCGGCCGACGCCGCGGCGCATGATGCTGGGCCGCGGCGCCGGGGACAGCAGGTGCGCGCTCTTCAGCTCCTGCGGATCCGAACCCTCGAACGCCGGCTGTCCCGTGAGGCATTCGTAGAGCACGCACGCCAGCGAATACACGTCGGTCTGCGGCCCGATCCGCCCGCTGGTGAACCGTTCGGGCGCCATGTAGGTGCGCGACATCGTCGCGTCGCCGCCGGCATGCGCGATGCCGAAGTCGACGACGTACGCGAAGTGGTCGCGCGTGAGCACGACGGTTTCCGGTTTGACGTCGAGGTGCATCAGGCCAGCGGCGTGCGCGGCGTCCAGCGCGCGCGCCACCTGCGCCGTGATCGAGGCCGCACGCGAGGATTCCAGCGCACCCCGCTCGCGAAGCAGGTCCCGCAGGCTGCCGCCGTCGACCAGGTGCATGTCGAGGTAGTGCACCCCGTCGATCTCGCCGAAGTCATGCACCGGGATGACATGGGGTTCCTGCAATCGCGCCGTCGCCCGGCATGCTTGGTAAAAGCGTTGCTGGAAGCCAGGTTCCGCGGCCCTCTCCGCACGTAACAGCTTGAGCGCGACGCGCCGATCCTTAACCGTGTCGTAGGCCCGATAGACCTCGCCCAGCGCACCGCTGCCGATCAGTGCTTGCAGCTCGTATCGCCCGAACCGGGTAGAGGACAATCGAAAATCCTTCCGTCAGCTCGAACAGGTCCAGCCCGGCGGATTCCCAAATTCGGCGTCGACATAACGTGCGACAGCTCACGCGTGCGGCGGTACTGGGCACCAGAACAGGCCGCAGTTGAAGTTGGGAGGGCCGGTTTGCCACGGCGGAGCGTTGATCGGTCCGCTCGGCCAGCCATATACGGCTCCGTTGCCGGTATCGACGACACCACGATAGTCGTAGTAGTACTCGTGGCACACGCCCATGTTCCAGTTGATGAAGTTGTCCGGAATCCGCTCGCCGGGACACCAGTGACCGCACGTGTGGCCCGCCGGGCAGTTTCCGCCGACGTGGCCAAACGGATCGGCTTGGGCAACGGCCATCCCCAACCCCGCGGTGGCGATGGCGCCCGACACCAGTGCACCGGCGACGATCGTTTTCAAAGTCATGCAGCAACTACACACCGGCCGGCCCACTACCGATCCCAATTACGATGAGCGGCATGACGGCGCGCTTCGCGGAAATCGTCGGGGCCCAGAACCTGCTAACGGGCGACGCCATCCCCGACGACTACTTCCACGACGAGGTGTTGACGTCGGCGCCACAGAAACCGGGGTGGGTCGCGAAACCGGGATCCGCCGACGAGGTCGCGCAGCTGCTGAAAACCGCCACGCAGCACCAGGTTCCGGTGACGGCCCGCGGATCCGGGACCGGCCTGTCGGGCGCGGCGATACCACAGGAAGGCGGCCTGGTCATCTCCTTCGAGCGGATGAACGCGGTCCTCGAGGTCGATACGACCAATCAGGTCGCCGTCGTCCAACCGGGCGTGACGCTGACCGACCTGGACGCAGTGACCGTCGACGCCGGGCTGAGCTACATGGTGCACCCGGGCGAGCTGTCCTCCAGCGTCGGCGGAAACGTGGGAACCAACGCCGGCGGCATGCGCGCGGTCAAGTACGGGATCGCCCGCCACAATGTGCTCGGGCTGCAGGCGGCGCTGCCGACCGGCGAGCTCATCCGCACCGGCGGCAAGATCGCCAAGGTCTCCACCGGCTACGACCTCACCCAGCTCATCGTCGGCTCCGAAGGCACCCTGGCCCTGGCCACCGAGGTGACCGTCAAGCTTCATCCACGCCTCGATCACAGCGCCACCGTGCTCGCGCCGTTCGCCGACTTCGACCAAGTCATGCAGGCGGTGCCTCGCATCTTGGCCAGCGGGTTGGTGCCCTACATCCTCGAGTACATCGACAACATGACGATGGCCGCACTCGTCCATACGCAGAACCTCGAGCTCGGCATTCCGGATCAGATCCGCGATAGCTGCCAGGCGTATCTCGTTGTGGCGCTTGAAAACCGCACCGCGGATCGGCTGGACGAGGACGTCGAGCGGGCCGGTGAGTTGGTCGCCGAGTTGGGCGCCGTCGACGCCTACGTGCTCGAGGGAAGCCCGGCCCGCCGGTTGATCGAGGCACGCGAGAAGGCGTTCTGGACGGCCAAGGCAATCGGCGCCGACGACATCATCGACACCGTCGTGCCGCGCTCCGCGATGCCGAAATTCCTTTCGGGTGCACGCGAATTGGCGGTGGCCGCGGGCGGCGCCGCGGCGGGCTGCGGGCACGCCGGCGACGGCAACGTGCACCTGGCCATCATCTGCAAGGACCCGTCGAGTCGGAAGAAGCTGATGACCGACATCTTCGCGCTGGCAATGGAATTGGGCGGCGCGATCTCCGGCGAACACGGGCTGGGCCGCGCCAAAACGCCGTACTTCCTCGAGCTGGAAGATCCGGTCAAGGTCGAGCTCATGCGCCGCATCAAGCGGAGCTTCGACCCGGCGGGCATCCTCAACCCCGACGTGCTATTCCCGCCGCACTGACGCCGATCTCGCCTATTGGCGTCGCCGCGCGGCGAGCCAACGCCCAGCGAACCAGCAGAACAGCGCGAACCCGACGCTGGAATAGATCAAGTTGATGACCACGCCCGCCGTCGGATCGAATCCGAGCTGGCGCAACTGGCCCGCTTTGCGGGCATCGATACCGTGGCTGAGCTCCCATACGATTCCCACGATCGCGACGAGCTGCCCGGCGAGTACGACGATGACGAGCCGGATGACCCACCGCATGCCGCGCAGGACCAGCACCGCGACGCCGGTCAGGGCGACCGCAACCGCGATGTACGCCAGCGCTTGACCCGTCTCGCGGTGCGCTAGTGCGGAGACCAACGCGGTGACGGCCAATCCGACACCGGCAAGCATGAGCCCGGCGACGCTGATCGCCAGCGGCCGATGGAACGCAGCCATGACCGCGGAGTCTACGCGTCCTCAAAGCAATTGGGCCACAACGCCTTCAATCATGTCCGATGGGTCTTGGCCAACGCCCACCGCACGCAATTCGCCCCCGATGGCAAGCGAGGCGACTCCGTGCACCAGCGACCAGAGCGGGCCGGCAATCGAACGCGGGTCCGCACCATCGGCGTCCTCACATTGCGTTATCGCGTCGAGCAGGTCGCCGAACGCCCGCTCCGCCGCAACCGCCAGGCTCGGGTGGTCCGCCTTCGAAATCTCGGCGCCGAACATCACCTGGTAGCGGTCTCGGTGGCTCACCGCCCAGCGCACATAAGCGCGACCCAGTTCGACAACCCGCGCCTTGGGCTCCGCCACGGCCTCGGCGGCGGCGGCCAGCTCGGCGTGCAGTTCGAGGAACCCCTGTTCGGCGACCGTCGCCAGCAACGAGGCCTTGTCGGCGAAGTGCCGATACGGGGCCGCCGCGCTGACGCCGGCGCGCCGCGCCGCCTCGGTGAGGGTGAACCCCTTCGGCCCCTTCTCGGCCACCAGCGATAGCGCGGCGCTGGTCAGCGCCCGTTTCAGGTCGCCGTGGTGGTAACTATCCCGGCGCGCTGCCGTCGTTTTCCGTGCCATGTTGACGACATTAACATTATGGTCTATGTTAATGCCATTCACATCCTCCCAAGGAGCAGAAATGAGCAAGCAACTCGTGACCATCGAGACCAACCGCGCCGGCGACCGCGACCGACAGAGGACGGCCACACGCCTCGGCCAGGCACTCGCGCAGGGCTACCTGGAACTGGACGACTACGACCGGCGGGTGCAGGCGGTGTTCCAAACACACACCACCGGGGAGCTAAGGCAGCTCGTCAACGACCTTCCCCTCGATCGCATCCGGCGCGCCGATCCTCGCCGCCGCGCCGCGCGCGCGGCCGCGGCCCGCCGCGGCGTGCGCATCCACCTCGGCGCCTTCGTCGCGATGGCCGCGATCGTGCTCACCATCTGGGCAGCGACCGGCGTCGCGTACTTCTGGCCGATCTGGCCCATCTTGGGTGCGGCAATCGGTCTCGTCAGCCACGCCCTGGCCATCCGGCCGGCCATGAAAACCGTTGGATATCAAGGAGTTTAGAAATGTCAACCGCCGTAATCACCGGGGCCAGCTCAGGACTGGGCGCAATCTTCGCCGACGAACTCGCGAAACGCGGCCATAGCCTGGTGCTCGCCGGAAGGGACGAGCAGAGGCTCAGCGCGGTCGCGCAACATGTCGGTCAACAAGCCGACCTGGTCGTCGGCGACCTCGCCACCGAAAAAGGCACAAACGACCTCATCGCCCACCTTGGCAACCGGGACGTCGACGTACTGGTCAACAACGCCGGGTTCGGCACCTACGGCCCGTTCGCCGAGATCGACAGCGAGCGCGAGCACGAACTGGTCGCCGTCAACGTCGACGCGCTGGTGCGTCTCACGCATGCGGTGCTCCCCCAAATGCTCAAGCGCGGCCGCGGCGGAATCCTGAATGTCGCCTCCACCGTCGCGTTTCAGCCCGGCCCCTACCAAGCCACCTACGGCGCGTCGAAAGCATTCGTGCTGTCGCTCAGCCAGGCATTGTGGGCGGAGACCCGAAAATCCGGAGTCACCGTGACGGCGCTGTGCCCGGGCCCCACCCGCACCGGGTTCGTCGACGCGCTCGGATCCGACGTTTCGCACACCGCGATCTATCGACGCCTCGCCGCACCGGAGCCCGTCGTGGCCGCCGGCCTGAAAGCCCTCGACGGAGGCCGGCCCGTCGTCGTACCCGGCTGGCGCAACCGGTTCACGTCCACGTTCAGCCACCTGATGCCCGGCGGGCTCTCGGCGCGCGTCACCGGCCGGATGCTGCAACCGGCCAAGTGACCAACCCTGTTACGCCACAATCTACTTCGGACGCACGCCGGCGGCGCGATAGACGAAGACCGGCTCGACCGGAAAGCGCAACGTCGTGCTGGGCAGCTTCTGGAGCACCTCGTCCGGGATCTTCCTCTTGTAATTGAGCTTCATCATGCCGCTGCACGCGCGATCCACGCCGTGCAACCCGATATCGATCACCAGACCTTTACCGGTGATTGTCGCGGTCGCCGGTCCCTTATCGGCGTCCCAACCGCAATCGATGGACCGCAGGTTGGTATCCCCCCGCGCCGGAAAGGTCGCGACCACGCGCGCGTCGCTGAAGGCGAACGCGCCCTTATAGCGGGACACCCCGGAGGCCGAAAAGACACCCGGGACATGGCCGCTGAAATGCCGACTCACGCCGACATTCCCCGCAAGGAAAATCAGACCCTCGGCTTCGAGCTGCTCACGCAGGTCCGCGGGCACATTGCTCAACCGCGGCCAGTTGCGAAGGAAACCAAACACAGCCAAATTTCTACCGCACCGTCACGGTCGCGTTGTAAGTGCTCTTCGGCGTGGGGTCGCGGCCCACGAAGCTGGTGTAGTAGGTGGTGATGGTGGTGATCCCGGGCTTCAGTACCGCGAATGTCCAAACTTCGGTTCCGGGCGCCCCCAGCCTGTCGCTGCTCGGCTGGACAAACTCGTGACTGGTTTGCTTCAGGATCGTCGTGTCACCGATCTTCGTTTCGGCCGTCCACCGATACGGCGTGGTGTAGTTCGAGCCCAACTTCAGTGTCAGTGTGTTGCCGACGGCAACGGTGGCGTTCTGCGTGATGACGCTCTGCTTGAGCACGTCATCCATGGAGACCTCAAGGGTCGTGCTGGTCGGGGGGTTCCTCGACTGGAACGTGCAGCCCACCAACGTCGATATAACGAGAATCGCGACGGTCACCAAGAGCCTGATCTTCACGACAGTCATTTGCTTCCATTATGGCGGCTCGCCTCGGTAACCCCGCCGTGAGGATCAGCAGGGCAACCGGCAGCAGCACGGCCACGGTGAGCACGATCGTCTGCGCGACCGCGTCGGCCGTCGTGAAGTGCTCCAGGTGGCTGACATGAAAGATCAGGTGCGGGACCGCGAACAGCACGTACGCACCCAGCGCAACCCGGACCATGCGGCGCTCCATCGTTATTGCGGCGACGACGAATACGAGCGCCAGTGAGAGATTCATCGCGCCGTAGTCGCGCATCAGGTGTTCGGAGAACGGTGGCACGAGGGTCACCCAGGGCACGTAGTCGTAGAACGCTCGGGGGGCCAGCGTCGCGACGAGTCCGACGGCGAGCGCCACGAATGTGAGAAACCACACTCCGGCGCGAAGCACGGCCTGCCGGGCATTCACCTCGACCCCTTGAGCCGAGGGCGCGGCAGGTAGGCGCGGATGGCGCCGCGGTACGGCCGTTGACCCGCGTCGACCTGTTCGCGAAGGTACTGCTCGAAAGTGATCGTGCCGTCGGCGTGTTCCGGGGTCATCAGCCCGCCGGCGCCGATCCCGCGAAAGACCTTGCCGGGCAACCGGATCGGGACGATCGGCCGGCGCTTGCCGACGATCGCCAGGTAGCTGCGGGCGAGATCGTCCAGCGCACGCGGCTGCGGCCCGCCGAAATCCGGTGCACGCCCGACGGGCTCGCCGAGCGCCAGTTGGGCCAACCGCGCGCCCACGTCGCGCACGTCGACCGGTTGGAACCTCAAGCCCGCCGGCAGCGCCATCACCGGCGGCTTCGCGAGCATCCGCAACAGGAAAGCGATCAGATCGTGAAACTGCGTGGCCCGCATCACCGTCCACGGCAGGCCCGACTCGGCGATCGTGCGTTCATTGGCGAGCACGGCGCGGTAGAAGGCGAATGGAATGCGGTCGATCCCGACGATGGAGACGAACACCAGATGCGGTGAGCCGGCTCGTTTCGCCGCCGCAACCAGGCGCTCGCTGGGAAAGACGCAATGCACGATCGTGTCGATGCCGTCCAGCGCCGCGTCCAAGCCGTCGCCGGTTTGCACGTCGCCGACGACGTGCTGAACGTCGGTGGACTGCTGCGGGCGCCGTCCCCGGCTCAGCACGCGGACGTCCTTGCCCGCGGCCACAAGGTGTTCGACGACGATGCGCCCGACGGTGCCCGTGCCGCCGGTTACCAGTACTCGATTAGCCATACCCTTATGAACCGGGCAGCCCGGCCGGACGTGACAACTGCTCGGCAATAAATCTCAGCTTGTCCGGATTGGCCACCACACGCAGCGCCGCTATCCGCTGGCCGCTGATCTCGAAGTACAGGACGGCGGCCAACGTCTCGCCGTCGAATGCCAGCACTGCCGGCTCGCCATTGACGTCGGCGACATCCAGACGCAGACCGAGCTCAGGCATGTTCCTGCCGAACGCGCCCGCCACGTAGCGGGACACCCGGTCGCGGCCCAGGATCGTGCGCCGCGCGGCGCCCACTTTGCCGCCTCCGTCGGCGGTGGACGTCGCATCGGCGGTCAGGATTTCGACGAGTCCGCCCACGTCGCCGGCGCCGGCCGCGGTGAAGAATCGATCGACCAGCGACCGCCACTGCGCCCGGTCCGGCTGGAATCGCTGCCGGGATTCACCCAGCCGTTCCCTCGCGCGCCGGTAGAGCTGCCGGACGTTGATCTCCGACAGTTGCAGGATCTCGGCGATCTCGAAGTGGCTGTACGCGAACGCCTCTCGGAGCACGAACGCCGCCCGCTCGTTGGGTTTGAGGCGTTCCATCAAGCTCAGCAGCGCGATCGACACCGACTCGCGCTGCTCGGCGGTTTCCTGCGGGCCGAGTGCCCGGTCGTCGGTGAGGACCGGCTCCGGAAGCCACGGGCCGGGGTACACCTCGCGGCGAGCGCGCGCCGAGGTGAGCCGGTTGAGGCACAGGTTCGTGACGACCTTGGTCAGCCACGCCGGCAGCGATTCGATGTGGGCCGGGTCGGCGGCGTGTAGGCGCAGGTATGCATCCTGCACCGCGTCTTCCGCTTCGCTCGCCGACCCGAGCAGTCGATACGCCAACCAGAACAGGCGCGAGCGCTGAGCCTCGAAATCCGCCACGAGCTCGCTCACCCTGCCCAGCCTGCCACCCTGCGAGCCCGAGGTCAGGTAGCTTCTGTGCAATGTTTGGCATCATCCGGCCCTGCCGTCATCGGCTCGGCGACGAGCTCGCGGCCGCATGGACGGCCCAATTGTGCGGATTGTGTCTGGCCCTGCGCGACGACTACGGCCAGGTCGCGCGGATCGCCACCAACTATGACGGCCTGGTGGTCTCGCTGCTCGTCGAGGCGCAGTCGGCCGGCGAGCCGGCCCGCCGCAAGGCCGGGCGGTGCCCGCTGCGCGGGCTGCGGCGCGCCGACGTTGCCACGGGTGAGTGTGTGCGGCTGGCCGCGGTGGTGTCGCTGGCGCTGGCCGCCGCTCGGGTTCGCGATCACGTCGACGACCGCGACGGCATGGTCGGCGCGGTCGGGGTGCGACCGGCCGCGCGTCGCATGGCCGAGCGGTGGGTGCGTCAGGGCACCGACGCCGGTCACAGCCTGGGCTTCGATACCGGCGTGCTCGTCGCCGCGATGGACCGGCAGGCCGAGCTCGAGGCCACGGCGGGGCCGGGCAGCTCGCTCCTGGCGGTGACCGAGCCCACCGAGACCGCGGTCGCCGAGGCGTTCGCGCACACCGCGGTGCTGGCCGGCCGCCCTGCCAACCAGGCGCCGCTGCGCGAGATCGGCCGGCTGTTCGGGCGAGTGGCGCACCTGCTCGACGCGGTCGAGGACTACCGCGACGACCTGGCGCGCGGCAAGTGGAATCCGTTGGCCGCCACGGAAACTCCTCTGACGGAGGCACGCGCGCTGTGCGACGACGCCGTGCTGGGCATCGAATTGGCGCTTGCCGACGTGGAGTTCAGCGACGGACGCCTGGCCCATCGCTTGTTGACGCGCGAGGTGCGCCGGGCGGTCTCGCGCACCTTCACCGGCGCCGGTTACCGGGCGCAAAGCGGAACGCCGCACGGCCAGCAGGAGCCGATCAACTTCGGTCCTGGCAATCCCGTCGGCCCCGAGGGCGAAGATCCGGGCGCAGTGGCCAAGCGCCGCGGCGGGGGCGACGGAACGGGTTGCATCTTCTGCTGCGATGGCTGCGACTGTTGTTGCGACTGCGGCGATTGCTGCGACTGCTGAGCCGGGCGATGACTACCTACGACACGCTCACCTTCGCGCAGGACGGACCCGTCACCCGAATTGTGCTCAACCGGCCGGACGCAGCCAACGGCATCGACGACACGCTGGCGCGTGAGTTGGTCGACGCGGCAGCGCGATGCGACGTCCCCGAGACGAAGGTGGTCGTGCTTAGCGGCGCGGGACGGTTCTTCTGCGCCGGCGGCGACTTGAAGGCGATGGCGGCTTCGGCGCTCGGTCCCGGCCGATTCGTCAAACGCCTTGCCGACGACCTGCACCGGGCGATCTCGACGTTCGCGCGCATGGACGCGGTCCTGATCATCGCGGTAAACGGCGTCGCGGCGGGGGCGGGATTCAGCCTCGCGATGATCGGCGATCTGGTGCTGGCCGCCGAGTCCGCGTCGTTCACCATGGCCTACACCAAGGCGGGGCTCAGCCCCGATGGCAGCTCGTCCTACTATCTGCCGCGGCTGATCGGCGTCCGCCGCACGCAGGAGCTGATGCTGACCAACCGGCGGCTCTCGGCCGTGGAGGCGGCGCAGTGGGGATTGGTGACCGAAGTCGTGCCCGGCGACGGTCTGGGCGCCCGCGTCGACTCGCTGGTCGCTGAAATGGCCGGCGCCGCAAAAGCTTCCAGCTCGGCGGTGAAGAAACTACTGCTCACGAGTTTCGGTAATGGGCTCGAGGAGCAAATGGAGATCGAAGGCCGGATCATCGCGGCATGCGCCGACGGTCCCGACGGCCGCGAGGGCATCGATGCGTTCGTGAACAAGCGGGCGCCGAAGTTCGCCTGAGTCAGTCGGTCTGCGGGCACCCACATGACTCTCGGATCTGATAGTGCATGCGCTATCGCGTTTGAAATTCACCTGCCCCTTCCCTGACGGTGCCCGTGGGGCGGGTGTGACTCAAACCCCAAGCGGCGCAGGTCCAGCGCGTCCGGCAGGATGGGCTGGTGTTTGGCCTCGAACTCGTCGTCGCGCTCGTGTCGACCGTCATCGTGGGGACGGTCATCGGCCGGCGGTATCGCGTGGGCCCGCCGGTGCTCCTCATCTTGCTCGGCGCACTGATGGGTCTGATCCCGCATTTTGGTCATGTGCATGTCGACGGCGAGGTCGTGCTGCTGCTGTTCCTGCCCGGGATCCTCTACTGGGAAGGCATCAACACCAGCTTTCGCGAGATCCGAGCGAACGCGCGCATCATCGTCATCCTCAGCGTCGCCCTGGTGATCGCGACGGCGGCCGCCGTGTCGTGGACGGCGCGCTCGCTGGGCATGGACCCGCATGCGGCCGGCGTCCTGGGTGCGGTGCTGTCCCCCACCGACGCCGCCGCGGTGGCCGGCCTCGCCAAAAAGCTGCCGCGCCGCCAGCTGACCGTGCTGAAGGCCGAGAGCCTCATCAACGACGGCACCGCGCTGGTGCTGTTCGCCGTCAGCGTCCAGGTCGCGATCGGCGGATCGGCGATCAGCCCGCTGCAAGTGACCGGCCGGTTCATCCTGTCCTACGTCGGCGGCATCGCCGCCGGGCTGCTGGTCGGCGGCGCGGCCACCCTTATCCGCAAACGAATCGACGCGCCACAGGAGGAAGGCGCCCTGAGTCTGCTGACACCGTTCGCCGCGTTCCTGTTGGCTCAAGCCTTCGACTGCAGCGGTGTGGTCGCGGTCATGGTGTCCGCCCTGGTGCTCGCGTACGCCGGGCCACTGGTGATCCGCGCCCGATCCCGCCTGACGGCCTACGGGTTTTGGGACATCGCGACATTCCTGCTCAACGGCTCGTTGTGGGTGTTCGTCGGGGTGCAGATCCCGGGCGCGTTGCGCGGTATCGCGGGCGTCGATGGCGGATTTCGCCACGCCTTGTATCTCGCTCTCGCCATCACCGGGGTGGTCATCGTGTCCCGGATCGTGTGGGGCGAGGTCACCACTCTTCTCATTCGCCTCATCGACCGCCGCGAGTTGCAACGCACCCGTCGCGTCAACTGGCGCCAGCGCTTCCTCACGGCGTGGGCCGGATTCCGCGGGGCCGTGTCGCTGGCCGCGGCGGTGGCCGTCCCGGCGACCACGCTCAGCGGCGCGCCTTTCCCGGACCGCAGCCTGCTGATCTTCATCGTGGTCGTCGTCATCCTGGTGACCGTCCTGGTCCAGGGAACCACGCTGCCGGCCGTGGTCCGCTGGGCGAAGATCCCCGACGACGCCACCTACGTCCAAGAATTGGAGCTGGCCCGCACCCGCGGCGTACACGCCGCCCTCGACGCGCTGCCGACGGTTGCCGACGAAGTCGGCATCAGCGACGACCTACGACGGCGCCTGCAGAAGGAATACGAGGAGAAGGCCGCGCTCGCCCAGGCCACCGAGGACGGTTCGGCGAACAGCCGCCTGCTCAAGGGCAAGGAGAAGGTCCGGCGGGTGCGACTCGGCGTGCTCGAACACAAGCGCCGGGAGATCACTGCGCTTCGCAACCAAAAAGTCATCGACGACATCGTGCTGCGCGAGTTGCAGAACGAGATGGATCTAGAGGAAGTGCAGCTGCTCAACGCCGCCGACGATGACTGAGTCCTGTGTACGTCACACGCGCCTCACGAATCTCGCCGGAAAGGTGGCACCCTTTGTGCCCGCCTCATAGCGACAACTTGAGTACTTGTCATACCGGTACGCGATCGTTCGGGTATGGAGCTCCACGGAATCGAATTGCGTTACGTGCTAACGATGCACCTTGCCCACAATGGACGAACGACCATCGCCGAAATGATCGATGCGCTCAATCGGCAGGGCTTCCGCGTCCGCGGCAGGGCATCAAAGGCCATTTCCGATGCCTTGCGTTGGGAGACCGCACGCGACAGAGCGCGCCGAATCGGACGAGGCCGGTACGGGCCTGGGTATATCCCGCGCTCGACCGAACACAGAATCCACCAACGCGTGCTGGCGCTGCGGGAGGCAGCGAAATTGTCGCTGTGAGGCGGGCACAACAAGCACCCCTTCCCGCGGGAGGCCAAAGTGGTGGATGTGACTAGGCCTCAGCGGTAGATATTCACGCAGGCGGGCAACCGTAGGCGCATTGGATCGCTTCGGCCGGTGGCGGCGAGCAGAAAATCGTGTGGCCCCATGCCGGTTTGCCGCTCGAAGCGCTCGCTCGAGATGCCCAACAGCCGCGCGACGGCCGGGTTCGCGACGGCGGCGTCATCGCGCTGCAGCGCGCCGAGCACGAAGTCGAGGCTCCTCTGCAGCCCGGGCCCGGCATCGAACGGCAGCCCCAAGGCGGCGCGAATGTCGTCGCCGTGCACGTAGGCGTCGTTCAGCAGCGCGTGCATGCCCTGCCCAAGCGTGAGCCCGCGCACCTGAATAGGCGCCGACCAGGCCGCGTCGTCGAACACCTCCGCAAGGCGCGCAAGTGAATCCATTGCGCTCCGCAGCCGCCCTGCGAGTGCACCAGGCGATTCGCCGCGCAGGGCCGCGGCTTGGTCGTCGGGCGGGCGGCTGCCGATGGTGCCGCTGACCGTGTCTAGTGCCTGGCCCACCACGTGGCCGGCGACGTCGCGCACCTGCCAGCCCGCGCAGCGGGTTTCACGGGTCCAGTCCGAATCATCCAGTGCGCCAATCAGTTCGGCGAATGAACGATATTCGTCGAGTAAGCCCATCATGGTCTGGTCGCGATCGGGCCCTGGCCGCATGATCATCGCAGCGCCGCCGTTACGCTGCGCAGCCGGTGCAGCTGCTCGATGAACCCATCGGGGCCGAGTACACCTATCCGGCAGACCAGATGCCGCGCGCCCGCGTCGACGAAGCTTGCCAGCCGGGCGGTCACGGCGTCGGGTGTCCCGGCCGCGAACGTCTGGATCTGCTCGACAACGTCGATGCCGAATCCATATGTCTGGGTTGCGAAGTGATCCAAGGCAACTCGCCCTCCGTCGGCATCGTCTGTCAACAGCACGGTGACGAACAACGCCGGCGTGACGGCATCGGCGCCGCGCCCAGCACCTTGGGCGGCGGCGCGCACCTCCAGCAGACCCGACCGATAGCCCCGCGGCCTCGGGGGATACGGGAGCCACCCGTCGTACAAGCGGCCGGCTCGAGCCCGGGCGCCGGCGGTGTCCGCGGCCAGCCACACCGGTGGACCGGACGCGTTGAAGGGAGTGATGCCGGCCGGGATGTCGTCGAGATGCAGCACGGCACCGTGAAAAGAGCTGGGCTCCTTGGAGTTCCAGAGCTGGCGCCACAACGCAACGGTGTCGTCGAGGCGCGCAAACCTTCGGGCCCATGGCACCTCCGACGCGGCGTATTCCACCTCGGACAGTCCCGGGAAGCCCGCGCCCACCGCCACCGCCAACCGCCCACCCGACAGCCGGTCAATCGAAGCCAGCACCTGCGCGGTCTGCACCGGCCGCCGCAGCACCGGCTGTAACGCAGCGGTGCCCAGAATGATCCGGTCGGTGACAGCGGCCGTTGCCGAGAGAAACGTCAGCGCCTCGATGCGGGGCCGCACCAACGAGTCGTTGGCCCATAGCGAGTCGAACCCCAGCTCTTCGACGGCGCGGGCGAAGTCGAGGAGTCCACGCAGATCGGTACCGGCCCAGGGCTCGGCGGCGAGCGGCGGCATGACACCAATGCAGACTGGCTGATCCATATCGCGATGGTGTCGCCGGGAATGATGCACGGCAATTCCCTGCAAGGAATAGCGGCGAGCGCCGCGACTGGGTTGACTGTTGGCATGACCGTTTCGGTTCCGAGCGATTTCGGCACGGTGCTGCGCGAATGGCGCGGTCGGCGCCGGCTGAGTCAGATCGACCTGGCCATCCAGGCGGGCACCACACAGCGGCACCTGAGCTTCCTGGAGCAGGGGCGATCAGTGCCGGGTCGCGAAATCGTCAGTAGGTTGGCGGACTCGCTGCAACTGACGCTGCGACAGCGCAACGCGCTGCTCTCGGCGGCGGGCTTCGCGCCCGCGCACCCCGAGTCGCCCCCGGATGCGCCGCTGCTGGAACCGGTGCGGGAGGCGCTGCAGCACGTCCTCGACGGCCACCTGCCGTATCCGGCGATGGTCATGGACGGCTTCGGCGAACTGGTCGCCGCGAATAGCGCCTTTGGACTACTGACCGACGGGGTGTCGGAGTCGCTGCTGGAACCACCGATCAATGTGTTGCGCGTCGCGTTGCATCCGGAGGGCATGGCGGCGCGCATCGTGAATCTCGATGATTGGCGCCGACACATCCTGCATGGTCTGCGTGAGCGTGGCCCGCACCCACGGCTCGATGCGCTCATCGAGGAACTGGAGGCGTACGGGCTGCCGGCGCCGGGCGGCAAGCCGATCGAATCGCTGGGCTTCGCCGTGCCGCTGCACCTGCGCTCCCCCGACGGCGACGTGCGGCTGGTGGCAACGATTTCGACGTTCGTCACGGCACTCGACGTCACCATCGCGGAGCTGCGGCTGGAGGCGTTCCTGCCCGCCGACCGAGAGACCGCCGCGATTCTCGCCCGCCGCCACGCCGAGTGAGACGAGCAGGCCTTCCGTCGACGAATTCACCGACTGTTCAGGCACGCGTCGGTTCCACATCGTTGAGTGCACAGGCGCGGCGGGTGTCCTCACGGTATGCGTGTTGTACAGGTCGCCAACTTTTATGGCCCACGCTCCGGCGGCCTTCGCACCGCGGTGGACCGGCTCGGCGCCGAATACTGCGCCACGGGACACGAGGTGTTTCTGATCGTCCCCGGTCCGCACACCGAGCACACCGAGTTGCGAACGGGTGTCGTACGAATCACCCTGCCCGCCAAGCTGATTCCGTTTACCGGCGGCTACCGCGCGGTGATGCCGTGGCCGGTCAAGGCGCTGGTGGAGTCGCTGAAACCCGACGCGCTAGAGGTCTCCGACCGACTCACGCTGCGATCACTGGGACCGTGGGGCCGCGAATTCGGCGCCAAGACGGTGATGATCTCGCACGAGCGCCTGGATCGCCTTGTGGGACAGATACTTCCGCGTCGGGCCGCGGAGAAGTTCGCGGACTTCGCCAACAGGCGCACCGCCGCCAACTACGACACCGTGGTGTGCACCACGGGTTTCGCTCGCGAGGAATTCGATCGCATCGGGGCGACAAACACCGTCACCGTCCCGCTGGGCGTGGACCTGCACACCTTCCACCCGCGGCGGCACTCGTACCTGGTGCGGCGGCGATGGGCCACACCGGAACAGATCCTGCTGGTGCACTGCGGCCGGCTGTCGGTGGAAAAACGCGTTGACCGCAGCATCGACGCGCTCGGCGCCCTGTGCCATGCCGGCGTCGATGCCCGGCTGGTCGTCGTGGGCGAGGGCCCGTTGCGGGCCAGGCTGCAGCGGCAGGCCGCCCGTCTTCCGATCGACTTCACCGGTTTCATCAACGACCGCCACACCGTTGCGGGGTTGCTCGCCACGGCCGACGTGACGCTGGCACCCGGGCCGCACGAAACCTTCGGGCTCGCCGCGCTGGAATCGCTCGCGTGCGGGACGCCCGCCGTCGTCTCGCGCACGTCGGCGCTGACCGAGATCGTCACGCCCGACAGCGGCGCGCTGGCCGACAACGACCCCTTCGCCATCGCGACAGCCGTCGGCGCCATCGTCAGCCGACCCGAGCGGCACCGCCGCAGTTCCGCGCGGCGCCGCGCGGAGAACTTCACCTGGCAACGCGCGGCGGCGGGCATGCTGGCATCGCTGGGAACCGCCTAGTTACGCTCAATCGGTGCAACCGCGCGACCGGGTCCTGATCACGGTCACGGAGCTGGCCGACCTCATCGCCGCGGGCGATCCGCTCACCGTCCTGGATGTGCGTTGGCGGCTCGACGAGCCCGACGGGCGACCGGCCTACCTGGAGGGCCACATCCCGGGCGCGGTGTACGTGTCACTCGAGGACGAGCTCAGCGATCACAGCGTCGCCGGCCGCGGACGACACCCGCTGCCGTCGGGACGCGATCTGGAGGCCGCCGCCCGCCGCTGGGGGATTCGAACCGACTCGGTCGTCGTGGTCTACGACGATTGGAACCGCGCCGGCTCCGCGCGGGCATGGTGGGTGTTGACCGCGGCGGGACTGCCGAACGTGCGGATTCTGGACGGCGGCCTGTCGGCGTGGCGGTCCGCCGGGCACGGCCTCGAAACCGGTCTCGTCGAGCCGCAATCGGGGAATGTGACTGTGCCGCACGACGATTTGTATGCCGGCGGCCGGCCGACCCTGACGGCCGGACAATCAGGCGACGTGACGTTGCTCGATGCGCGCGCGCCGGAACGCTTCCGCGGCGACGTCGAACCCCTCGACCCCGTCGCCGGTCACATCCCCGGCGCGAAGAACCTGCCGAGCACCGCGGTGCTGGCCGCCGACGGCACGTTTGTCGGCGATCACGCACTCGCCCAATCGCTTTCCGACCGCGGCATCTCCGATGACAGCCCGCTGGGTGCCTACTGCGGCTCGGGGGTTACCGCCAGTGTCGTGATCGCCGCGCTCACGGCAACCGGCCGCGAGGCGTCGCTGTTCCCCGGGTCATGGTCCGAATGGTGTTCGGTCCCAAGCCGCCCGATCAGCCGCGGTTCCGAATAGTCCAGTTTATTTCCTAGTGCAACTATTGCATAGTGCTATAGTAGTAGCGTCCCTGCTGGCTGGAAGGGGTACGCCCATGAAGGTCGCCATCGTCGGCGCAGGCATCGCCGGCCCCACGCTCGCCTACTGGTTGTGGCGCTATGGCCACGAGCCGACGCTGATCGAAAAGGCCCCGCGGCTCCGCACCGGCGGTTATGTCGTGGACTTTTGGGGCGGCGGATACTCCGTCGCCGAACGCATGGGACTCACCGCCGAATTGCACGAGGCGGGGTACGCCGTCGAGGAAGTGCGGCTGGTGGACCGGCACTCGCGGAGGGTGGGCGGCTTTTCGGCGGATCTGTTCCGGCGGAACCTCGATGGCCGGTTCGTCAGTGTGCCGCGCGGCGATCTGGCCGCCATGATCTATCGCGCGATCGGCGACGATGTCGAAACCCTGTTCGGCACAAGCGTTTCGGCCATCACCCAAGACGACGCAGGCGTCCAGGTCACACTCGACGATGGCCAGTCACGATCTTTTGACTTGGTCGTCGGCGCCGGCGGCATCCATTCGCCCGTGCGCGGTTTGGTATTCGGCCCGCAATCCAGATTCGAGACCGACCTCGGCTACCGAGTGGCGGCCTTCGAAGCCGATGCCTATCGGCCGCGCGACGAACTCGTCTACCTCGCCTACAGCTCGCCCGGACGCATGATCGCGCGCTTTACGATGCGCGACGAAAAGACCTTGTTTCTCTTCGTTTTCAGCACCGAGCACATGAACGGTCCCGACCCACAAGGCTTGCCGGAGGTCAAGGCCGCGCTCGATCGGGTCTTCGGCGACGCGGGCTGGGAATGCCCCGAGATCCTACGCGAACTCGACGATGCCTCCGAGGTGTACTTCGACCGCACGAGCCAAATCGTCATGGACCACTGGTCGAAGGGACGGGTAGCGCTCATCGGTGACGCCGCGGCCGCGGTCTCCCTGCTGGCGGGCGAGGGAGCCGGACTGGCGATGGTGCAGGCCTACGTGCTGGCCGGCGAACTCAGCCGTGCCGACCACCCCGAAGCGTTTCGCCGCTACGAACGCCAGCTGCGGC
Organism: Mycobacterium sp. SP-6446; assembly: GCF_001954045.1. Classification (NCBI taxonomy): domain Bacteria; kingdom Bacillati; phylum Actinomycetota; class Actinomycetes; order Mycobacteriales; family Mycobacteriaceae; genus Mycobacterium; species Mycobacterium sp. SP-6446. Next base: position 120,773 of record NZ_MBEM01000064.1, read on the forward strand.
CGATCGTCGAGTCCAGGCAGCGCTCGGCGCGCGGATTCGCCTCCATGTTCGCGCCAAAGACGTCGCTCGGCGTGTGGACTCGCAATCGGGCGTCCAAACTGCTGAACATCCCGCAGCTGGCCGACTGGGTCATCGGGCGTGAATTCCGCGACGACATCGCTTTACCCGAGTATGTCGCGTAGGGCCTTTCAATCGCCCCAACTCCGCAGGAACGCCTCGGTCACCCGGGCGGCGTTGCCGGCCGCGAGCTTGTAGTAGCGGAAGAACTGGAACGGAAATCCCGGCAGGTGCAGTGGGTCTCCGGGGCCGTCCGAGATCCCGCGGATCCCCAGGAAAGGGACGCCGTGTGCGTCGGCGACGGCCTGCGCGGCGGCGGTCTCCATGTCCGTCGCGTCGAAGGCCGGGTCTGCCGCCGACCTGATCTTCAGGTTGCTGAGCAGACCCTTTTTCAACCAGGGCAGCGCCGCCTGGAAGAAATTGCCGGTATGCAGGCGCGACCGGTCCGGCGCGCTGCCGGGTTCGCAGCCGAAAACGTTGCCGCCGTTCGGGATGCAGGGGAACGCCGCGCCGTTGTTGTTGTCCCAGCTGCACCCGTCTCCGCCGACGAACACCTGCGGGTACCGCGGCAGGTTGACGTGGGCCAGTGCGACCGACAGCTTCTCGGCCGTGGCCAGCATGCGGGCGTCGACCGAACGAAATGTCGCGCCCTCGTCCAGCGTCCACCGCGCCGGTACGGCAACGTCCGCGATGCTGGCGCGCCCGCCACTACCGGCGACGCCCGAAAATACCACTGCGGCAATGGAAGTCGTGTCGGCGAACTGGTCCAGGGCGATCTCGGTGGTGTCCGTGGCGTTCACCATGCCGACGCCGGTCATCGCCACAACCACCTTCTTGCCGGCGATCGTGCCGAGGTAAAAGTGCCGCCGGTCGGCGACCACCACGGGGTCGGGGTCCAGCGTGGTGTGCGACAGCACAGCGTCGGCCTCGGCCGGAAACGCGGACAAGACCAGCGTGCGCTGTTCACAATCCGGCGTCATGGTGAAGCACTTCCTCGGGCTCGGCAGCGGTCACATTCTAATTTCCGCCGCGCCCCGGGTGGCCTAAAGCTAATCTCAGCGGCGTGCTCGAAGTGATCGAAAAGCGGCCATCAAATGAATCAGGCAAGGCGCCTGTGCTCTTCGTCCACGGCGCCTGGCACGGCGCGTGGTGCTGGGACGAGCATTTCCTCGACTTCTTCGCGGACAAGGGCTACCGATCACTGGCCCTGAGCCTTCGCGGGCACGGCAACAGCCCCGCACCCAAGCGCATGCAATTTTGTTCGATGGCGGATCTCGTCGACGACGTCGATTCGGTCGCCAGGAGCCTGCCCAGACCACCCATCGTCATCGGCCACTCCATGGGCGGCTTCGTCGTGCAGAAGTATCTGGAGTCGCATGATGCCCCGGCCGCCGTGCTGCTCGCCCCCGTCCCCGTGAGAGGGGTCGCCGGATTCCTGCTGCGCAGGTTCCGGCGCCACCCGTGGTTGACCGCAACGGAACTGGCGAAGACCAAATCACTGCGCAGCATCGGTGCCACACCCGAATTGGCCCGCGAAAGTTTCTTCTCCGAGCTCACTCCCGATGCCGACCTGGCGCGCTACACCGCACAGCTCGGCGAGGAGAATCTCGGAAAGCACGTGCTCGACATGCTGTTCCTCAACCTGCCCAGACCAAGTCGCATCACCACCCCGCTGTTGGTCATCGGCGCCGAGAGAGATGGTTGTTTCACGCAGCGGGAAGTCCGCGCCACCGCGCGTGCGTATCGCGTCGAAGCCGAGCTCTTTCCCAAAATGGGCCACGACATGATGCTCGAGCCCGGCTGGGAGGCCGTCGCCCGGCGAATCCACGAGTGGCTCGAAACATGACGGGCCGGCTGGCCGGCAAGGTCGCGATCATCACCGGGGCCAGCACCGGACTGGGGCCGGTGCTGGGCTCGTTATTCGTCCGCGAGGGCGCCCGGGTCCTGCTCGCCGCGCGCCGCGAAGAGCTGGTCTATAGCGCCGCCGAAGCGGCGGGTCCCGGTGCCATCGCGATGCGGGCCGACGTGACCGACGAGCGTGACGTCGCCGCCATGGTGACGCGAGCGGTCGACGAGTTCGGCCAGGTCGACATCCTCTGCAACAACGCGGCCGCGCCCGGACAGGACCGCTGGATCTGGGAGCAGACGCTGGACAACTGGAACGCCACGATCGCCATCGATGTCACGGCGGCGATGCTGTGCACCCGCGAGGTGCTCAACCGGTCGATGTTGCAGCGCCGTCGCGGGGTCATCCTGAACTTCTCCTCGACGGCAAGCTACACCGGCATGGTCCGCAAAACCCACTACGTCACGGCGAAGGCGTCGCTTCGCGCGTTCACCAAGGCCGTTGCGCTGGAAGTGGGTTCGTACGGCATCCGGTGCAATTGCATCGTGCCCGGCGCCATCGACACCGAACTGTTTCGCAACTGGGTCCAACGGATGGCCGACGAGCAAGGCGTTGACTTCGCGACTCAGCGCGCAACGTCCATCAAAGGGGTTGCGCTGCAAGATATTTCCTCACCCGGCGACGTCGCCAACCTGGCGCTGTTTCTGGCCAGCGACGAAAGCCGTACCATCACAGGGCAATCGATTCCCGTCGACGCCGGAGGGTACATGCAGGGATGAGCGCCGCTAAGCTGTCGGTCGCCACGCCGGTGGTGACGATGCTGCCCGGGGCCAGTGGCGATTGGGAGAAGACCGCGTCGATCGACGACCTGGCGCAGATTGCCGAAGCCGCAGACCAACTCGGCTACCACCACCTGACCTGTAGCGAGCACATCGCGCTGCCCGCTGCCGAAGGGGCTCGCCGCGGCACGCGTTACTGGGATCCGCTGGCCACGCTGGGCTACCTGGCCGCACGCACCCAGCGAATACGGTTGGCCACGCACGTGCTGGTGCTCGCCTATCACCACCCGCTCGAGATCGCCAAGCGCTACGGCACCCTGGACAAAGTCAGCAACGGCCGACTCATTCTCGGGGTCGGCGTGGGCAGTCTCAAGGAAGAGTTCGACCTCATCGGGGCGCCGTTTGACGATCGCGGACCGCGCGGCGACGATGCGTTGCGGGCGCTGCGCGCCTCCCTGTCGATCGTCGAACCGGCCTATCGCGGCGAGTTCTATGCGTTCGACGGGATGGTCGTCGACCCCTGCGCCGTCCAGGAACATGTGCCAATCTGGATCGGTGGACGCACGCTGCGCTCGCTGCGCCGGGCCGCGACCCTCGCCGACGGCTGGGCTCCCTTCAGCGTGAGCCCGCGCCAGGTCCGAGACTGGTTGGGCCGCTTCGAACTTCAGCCCGGGTTCGAGGTCGTCCTGCCACCCGCGGCGCCGCTGGACCCGATCAACGAGCCGGAACGCACCCGCGACGTGCTCGCGGACACCGCCGCACACGGCGCGACCGTCATCAGCGCCTGGTTCATCCACACGTCGCTGCAGCATTACCTGGAGAATCTGCACGCGCTCGCGGAGCTGCACGCTCCCGGAGGATCCACGTGAACCGAGTCAAGGCAGGCGTTTTCAGCCTCACCGCCGCGCCACCACCCGACGACGACGGCAGCTACCTGCGCTGGCACCTGCTGGATCACATGCCGGAGCAATACCAACTTCCGGGCATCGTGCACGGGTTGCGCTGGATCGCCGACGGCGACTACGCCGAGCATCGCTTGGTGGCCCACGGACCGCTCGGCGAGGTAGGCAACGCCGTGCACTATCTGGTCGGCGACCCCGTGGAACAAACCTTCGACGACTTCGTCGTACTCGGGCGCACGCTGCGCGACAATGGCCGCTTTCCCGCTACCCGGCCGTCGTTGCAAGTGGCCGGGCTGCGCCTGCTGCAGTGGCAAGCCGCGCCGCGCGCACTCATTTCCGCGGAGGTGGTGCCGTTCCGGCCGCACCGCGGCGTCCTGCTGATCGTCGAGGAACCCACCGACGGCCGCTCCGACGACTGGCTGCAATGGCTGCACGCCGAACACTATCCGGCGCTGCTCGCCACGCCCGGCACGGCGGGCGCCTGGACATTCGGGTCCACCACCGCCTGGCAGCTACCGCGCGGTTGGCGAACGGACCACCAATACATCACCGTCGTTTACCTCGACGACGACCCACTCACCGTCACCGGTGCGCTGGCGCCGCTGATCGAAGAGCGGTGGCGATCGTCGGCCGTACGGCCCGTGTTCGCCGGCCCCCTGCGGACCATGATCAGATGGGAAGCGTGGCCGTGAGACAAATCGTCGTCGGTGCCGTTGTTCTGGCGGCTGCCCTGTCCGCGTGTTCCACAAAGAGTGGCGCGCCCCCGGCGAGCTCAAGTGCGGCGGTGTCCGGCGCCACCGTCATGCTCGACCAGCACACCCACACCATCTACAGCAGAGTCGACTGCAGTACCTCGGCGGCGAAACCCAGTGCGACACCGGCGGAGTCGGGCGATCTGACCACCCGCATCACCGTGCATGACGATGCCGCATCGATATCGCTGGCGCTGTCGGACGAAAAACCGCCAAGCGTCGACGGCTTCGCCATCTCGCTCAAGGTGGACGACGGCCAATATCAGTTGCCCTACCAGTCGGTGCAGACTCCGACCCAGGTCCAGGCGAGCAAGGAGGGCAAAAGCTACACGGTGACCGGGGCGGGCCAAGGGTCAGCGCCCGGACAAAGCAGCACGCGTCAGGTGACATTCGGGATTCACGTGACGTGCCCGTGAGCGAATTTCGGCCGTGACACGTGTTGTCTAACCGCGATTCCCTCTGGGATGCTGGCAGCTTGGACATCTTCGCGGAGTGGCAGAAGGGCAGTACCGAACTTCGTTGGCGGTCGACCACCGCCGCCAACGACGGGCAGGAACTCACGGTTTTCAGCCGCCGCTGCGGCACACCCGGGGCACCCGCACTGGTACTGGTGCACGGCTTTCCGACGTCGAGCATCGACTACTTCGCCCTGTCAAATGAGCTGAGCGCCGAGTTCGACATCAATCTGCTGGACTTTCCGGGCTACGGATTGTCCGACAAACCACCGGAGCCGTACGTCTATTCGTTGTACGACGACGCGCGCCTGCTCGTCTACGCGATCACCCAGGTGTGGAACCTGAGCCAATACCGCATCCTCACCCACGATCGCGGCAGCAGCGTCGGCATGATCGCGCTGGAGATGTTGGCAACCCAAGGCCCAGCGGCCGTGCCCGTCGACCTCATCTTGACCAACGCCAACATTTATCTGCCCCTGTCGAACCTCACCGCGTTCCAAACCGCGATGCTCGACCCCGCCACGGGTCGCGCCACCGCCGCGGCGACGACGCCGGAGCTGCTCGCGGCCGGCCTGGGCGCCAGCACATTCATGCCGCGGCGGACGGCGCAGGACCCGGAGATCGCTGCGCTGGCGAAATGTTTCGCCCACAATGACGGGATCCGTGTCTTGCCCGACACGATCCAGTACCTGAACGAACGCGCCGCCGACGAAACCAGTTGGCTCGAAGCGCTTTCCAAGAGCGAAGTCAACACCACGGTGGTGTGGGGCGTGCACGACAACGTCTCGCCGCTGCGGGTCCCCAACCATGTCTGGCAGGCGTATCTGAAGGACAAGCCCGGCCGAAACCGCTACTGGGTGATTCCGAGCGCCGATCACTATCTGCAGTGCGACGCCCCGGGCCAATTGGCCCAGATCGTTCGCCTCACGGCCCAGGGTGACGAGATTGCGCTGCAGACGCTCGGGAATCGACCCGACGGCGCGGTCCTGGTGGATCAAAGCGCGTGACCGGTTACGCCGACGAGGATCGTCGTGACGCGGTAATCGACGAGGCCGACGATGGGCGTTGGCTTACCCCCGGCGTAGGGGCGGTGGGAGCGGCGAGCTTCTTCTCCGATGCGGGCCACGAGGCCACCACGTCGGTGCTGCCCGCTTTTCTGACCGGCACGCTGGGCGCCTCCGCGGCCGCACTCGGCGTCATCGACGGGATCAGCGACGCCCTGATCGGCGTGATGAAGCTCGTCGGCGGACCAATCGCCAACGATCCCGACCGGCGAGGACGGGTTTCGTCGGCCGGTTACCTGGGCACCGCGTTGGCGACCGGGGCGATCGGCGCGGCGGTGTCGATATGGCAGGTCGGGATTCTGCGTGCCCTCGCCTGGGTGTCTCGCGGCATGCGGGGGCCGTCGCGCGACGCGCTGCTGGCGTCTCTGATACCCGAGTCCGCACACGGCAGGGCATTCGGGCTCGAACGCGCCGGGGACAACCTGGGCGCGGTGGTGGGCCCGCTGCTCGCTGCCGGGCTGGTGGCCTGGGTTGGCATCCGCCCCACGCTGTACCTCGCCGCAATTCCGGGCTTGTTCGCGGTGGCCGCGATCCTGGTGGCCGCGCGAGAGGCCCGTCGCCGCAACCACACCGACGGCCGACCGGCCAGGCGAAGATTTGAGTTCGGCGCCCTGCGCGACGCCGGTATGCTGCGCGCGCTGCTGCCGGTCGCGCTGTTCGAATTCGGCAACGTCGCAACGACTCTGCTGATCCTGCGTTCCACCCAGCTACTCACCTCGCCGCACCGGACGGTGACCGCGGCGACGTCGCTGGCGATCCTGATCTACGCGCTCCACAACGCGGTCGCCACTGCGGCTTCGCTGGCCGCCGGGCGATGGTACGACGGGACCGGCCCACGCACGGTATTCGCCACCGGCGCGGCCGTCTACGTCATCGGCTATGCGGTGTTTGCGGCCGGCCCGCACAGCGCACTAGCGATCGCGCTGGGCTTCGCGCTCGCCGGAGCGGGCATCGGCCTGGCCGAACCCACCCAATCGGCCGTCGTTTCCCAGTTGCTTCCGGACCGATTGCGCGGCAGCGGATTCGGTGTGCTTGGGGCGGTGCAGGCAACGGGTGACCTGGTGGCCACGGTCGTCGCGGGCGTGCTCTACGCGGTGGTTTCGCCCGCGGTCGCCTTCGGGTACGCGGCCGCGTGGATGGCCGTCGCGATCGTTGCCTCGGGCCTGCTGCGGCCGTCGCGGGCCTAACGACTGGGGCTCGAACGTGACGCTGCAGTCACGTTCGAGCTCCGGCGTGACTGCAGCGTCACGTTCGCCGCCCGCGTGCAGCCCGCACTCGGCGAACGATATCGGCGGGCCGATCAGCCGCTACCACTCGGACAACGATCCATCCACGAGCCTGTAGTCTTTCCAATCGTCTGATATCCCAGTTGTATTGCGAGCGATCGCTGCGGTGGTGATCGCCGTCGTACTCGACGGCGACTTTGACGTCCTCCCAACCCATATCGAGGTACGCAACTACCGCCCCAAATTCGTCGTTAACGGGAATCTGTGTTTGTGGTCGAGGCAGACCCGCCTGCACCAGAACTAGTCGCAGCCACGTTTCCTTCGGCGATTGCGCTCCGGGGTCGACGAGGTCGAGTGACACGCGAGCGTGCTCAAGCCCACGCCGTCCCCCATATCGAGCCGCGAGCAACTCCACGTCCGCGATCTTCAGCTCGGTGGCGCGAACCAGTGCATCGATAGCGGCCACTGCCGTCGTCGTGGGATACCAGCAGGCCAAATCAAGTGCCGTGCGAGCGGCGGTGGTCACCGGCACGCCGTCCATCAGGTCGAACTCGTCGCGCTCCAGCCTGTCGCCCCAGACCTGGACACCCGGTTGCGGGTGCCGGTTGTCGTGGATGATGTCGATCGGCCGGGTGGTGTCCACCCATTTGCTGCCGTGCAGCGCGGCCGCCGAGAACCCGGCAATAACTCCGCGCCGGCGCGACCAGAGCCAAGCGCCACGGGCCCGCACCGCCGGATTCAGCTCAGCGTCCGTGGCGACATAGACATCGCGGTACAACCGCGTGTAACGACGCCGCAACTGGCTGTGGGTCACGATGCCGGCAGCCACAGCCTCACTGCCGATGAATGGTTCCGCCATGGCGGCAGGGTGCCACCCACCTCCGACACGATCCCGAACGTGACGCTGCAGTCACGTTGGGGCTCGAACGTGACGCTGCAGTCACGTTCGAGGTCCCCGGTGCAGGAAGCCGTGCAGGATCGCCTGGACGAGTTCCTCGACGATCACCTTCCTCGACGGCTGCTTGGTCCCAAAGTACGTCGACTGCAATGCGGCCATGCCGGCGATCATCGCGACCGTTGAATGGGCAGGCAGGTCAGGATGATCCGCGCGCATCCCACGCAAATGCATGCCCTCGGCGCTGATCCGGCCGAGCACCTTCAGCGCTCGCCTGACGTCGGCAATGCCGGCGTCGGCCATTTCCTCCGCACTGAGCGTCTGCGATGTCATCAGCGTCAACAGGAGGCCTTGGTGCTCGACGAACACGTCGTAGAGCTGCCCGACGAAATGCCCGGCCAAGTCCTCTTCGTTGGTCTCCTCGGGGATAACCGACTGCCACGTCCGGCCGAATTCGTCGACGAAACTGGTGAACGGCAGGACGAGGGCCTCCCGGAACAGCGCCGCCTTCGAACCGAAATGGCGAAATAGCAGGTGTTCGGTGACGCCGGCAGCCTGGGCGATTTCACGCGTCGTGGTGCTGCGGTAGTCCTGACGCGCAAACAGATCTCGCGCCGCGTCGAGCAGGAGCTTGCGCGGGGCGCCACGGGGTCGGCGCGTGGCAGCCGGCGGCGTCTTGGTCGTGGAGGGTCGCTGGGACACGTCTTTTAAGATAGCATCCACTATCTACCGTATCGACCTCGTTGCGAAAGGGTGCGGACGTGGGCGCTGTCATCATGCTCGGCACGCTGTTCGGACTGATCGTCCTGATATTCGGCTTGGTGCTTCGCTACGACCCGCAAGCACGCCGGGGTCAAGGACGCGACCAATGAGCACCGGGATGACGCCGTTGATGCAGGCGGCCAGTGGCTTCGCCATCGTCGGGGGCATCGCATTTACCGCGGTAGGTGCGTATCTGAGCGTTCGCCAGGGCCGTGTGCACCCGCTCCTACTCCTCTGTATCTCGGCGATCTCGTTCTCGTGGATCGAGGCGCCCTACGACTGGGCTATGTACGCACAGTTCCCGCCCGCTATCCCCCGCATGCCGTCGTGGTGGCCGCTGAACATGACGTGGGGTGGGTTGCCCTTGTTCGTTCCGATCGGCTACATCTCCTACTTCGTGCTGCCCGCCGTGACGGGCGCGGCGCTCGGGCGATGGCTGAGCGCGAAATTCCAATGGCGCAGGCCCACAACGCTGTTGACCGTCGGTCTCGTCGTCGGCTTCTGTTGGGCGCTGCTCTTCAACGGGTTCCTGGGCGCGAAGCTCGGCGTCTTCTATTACGGCCGCGTGATCCCCGGGCTCGCGATACGCGAGGGGACCACACACCAGTACCCGCTCTACGACTCGCTTGCGATGGGCATCCAGATGATGGTCTTCACCTACCTCCTCGGGCGGACAGACGCGGAGGGACGAAACGTCATCGAGACGTGGGCCGACAAGAGGTCGACGAGTCGTCTGCAAGCGTCGGTGCTTTCCATCGTCGCCGTCGTCGTCATCGGAAATGTGCTCTACGGCGCGGTTTTCGCGCCACATCTCGTGACGAAGCTGGGCGGCTGGGTGACCGCGGGGCCGACGGGCCAGTTGTTCCCGGGCGTCCCGAACCAACCCAAGTAGGCGTCTAGCCGGTGAAGACCGGCAGCTTCGACCAGCCGCGCACGCTCGACGTGTGTGCCTTGGTGGCATTGGCGTAGTCGACTTCCCAGTCCGGCCAGCGCTTGATGACCTCCTCCAAAGCGACCCGCGCCTGCATGCGCGCCAACGCCGATCCAAGGCAGAAATGCAGCCCGTGGCCGAAACTGAGATGGGTGTCGCCGCGATGGATGTCGAACTTCTCGCCCTCGGGATACCTGCGCTCGTCGCGGTTTGCGGATCCGTTGAGCAACAACATGATCGAGCCCTCGGGAATCGTCGTGCCATGAGACTCGACATCGCGGGCGACGTACCGCGCCTGCACCGGCGAGGGCGCCTCGTAGCGCAAGACCTCCTCGATCGCCATCGGGATCAACGACGGGTTTTCGACGATCTGCCGCCGCTGGTCAGGGTGTTCGGCCAGCAGCTGGCCGGCGAAGCCGATCAGGCGCGTCGTGGTCTCGTTGCCCGCGCCGGCGATCATGCTGGTGTACTGCAGTACCTCGACCCTCGTCAGGCGCCGGGTCGATCCGTCCTCCTCGACTTCGGCGTTGAGCAACTGGGTCATCAGGTCATCGGAGGGGTGGTCCACTCGCCAGTCGATGTAGTCGGCGAACATCTGATAGCTCTGCTCGAAAAACTCTTTCGTGGCGGGCCTGAACGTGCCGTCTTTGAGGGTGAGTTGCCGACCGCCGCGGTCGCGGATCGACTCCTGGCTGTCTTCGGGGATGCCCAGCAGGTAGCCGATCGTGCGCATCGGGATCATCGAACCCAGGTTCTCGACGAAATCGAACTTTCCCGTTCCCACCAACGGGTCGAGCGCACGAACGCAGAACGCACGGGTCAGCGGCTCGATCGCCTCCATCCGCCGCGGCGTGAAAACCCTTGATAGCAAACGACGATGCAGATCGTGAATCGGTGGGTCCTCGAAGAGGATGATTCCCGGCGGAACCTCGACACCACTCATGATGATGTCCATGGTGGTGCCGCGGCCGGACCTGAAGGTGTCGAAGTTCATCAGCTCGCGAGAGACATCCTCGTACCGGCTCAACGCGTAGAAGTTGTACTTGTCGTTGTGGTACAGCGGGGCTTCGTCGCGCAGCCGCTTCCAGATGGGATACGGGTCGTCGTCGATGTCGAAATCGAACGGGTCGTAGTAAACCTCGGTCGCGCTCGCTCCGGTCATCATCCTGTCTTTCTCTCGGTCAGCGCCTCGGGCAGCACGACCTCGCCAACCCGCTTGAGGTAGGGCCACGCCACTTCGGGCGGCAAGCCGCCGCACAGCGGCGACAAGTTGAGCATCTGACCGGAGCGCACCCGCGAAATCGCTTCCGGCACAGAGATGATCACGTGCGACTTCCCCACCTCGCGCAGCTCGTCCACCGTGGCCACGTGCGAGAAACCGGCCGTCGTCTCGTCCCCGGGATTCCACGCGGCATACATCCGCACGTCGTGGAGCAGATGCTCGCCGAGCTCTTCCCACGCCTGGTCCACGTCGTCGGCGACGAAAACGACCGAGGGGGTGTCACGGCTGGGAAACATCGTCGGGCCGGGCGTATGACCGTGCTGGCGGCATGCCTCCTCGTAGGCCTCCTGCATGCCGGGTTCGTTGGCGTTGCCCAGCATGCCCAGGCCGTACCTGCCGGCGCGGCGGGCTGCCGCCAACGTTCCACCGCCCCACATCATCGACGGGCCGCCCACGGTCAGCGGCGTGGGCGTCACCGCGATGCGACGCCCGTTGTCGTCAACGGTTTCTCCGGCGAGCAACCGACGCAACAGCCCGAGCTTTGCGTCGGCGAGCCTGCCGCGCTTGGTGATTTCCAAGCCGAAGTGCTCGAACTCCTCGGGCCGGTACCCGAGCGCCAGGGTGTAGGACGCCCGCCCCTCGCTGATGATGTCGAGGACCGCCATGTCCTCGGCCAGCCGCACCGGGTCGTAGAACGGCAGAATCAGGATCAGGTTCATCGCCAAACGTTGGGTGCGCGCCGCAATGGCCGGCGCCAGAATCATTGGCGACGGCAGGTACCCGTCCTCGGACCCGTGGTGCTCACACAGCACGGCGGCGAGGCCACCGTGCTCCTCGGCCCATGCGCACATCTCGGGCACAGCGGCGTACAGCGCTGCTGGCGGCGCTCCCCACGAAGGGGCGCGCATATCGAAACGCAGTGTGAACACACCCAACTCCTAGCTAACCTAATATTTGTCCACGTACGCTACGTGCCTGCTTCGAGCTGCGTCAACGTTCAATCAAAGACGTCCCGCGGCAGGGTCGTCGGGATATCCAGCGAGCTGAGCAGCCCGGGCGGGGCATCGACCACGTACGGGATCGCGTTGACCACCCGCATGGCTGTGGCCGCCATGGCGGCTCGCCCCGCACCGTGTCCCTCGGCCGCGCCCAGCGTCATCACGCAGTGAATGTCCGGATCACCTTCGATGTCGACCCGATAGGTCGCGTCGCACTCCGATGTCGGCCAGTTGGGCGCGACATCGCGGGCCATTCGGATGATGTGTTCGATCACGATGGCCTCGCGGCCGTTGACGACGCCCGCCGCCCGGGTCCGCACCGCGCCGCAGGTGCCCGCCTTGACAGTGCCGAACGCGACGTCGATGTCGCGATCGGTCAGCTCCCTGTCGAGGGAACTGTTGATGCGCTCGACCTCGACTCCGAGCCCGGTCGCGACCAGGTATATCGGTGCCTTCCAGGCCATTTCGATGAACCCCGGCGTCGAGAGCATGGGCTCGAAATCGAGGGCACGGCCGAAGCCCATCCCGTCCATCATCACGTCGGCCACCGGGTAATGGTCGTTGAGGGCGACCTCGCTCGCCGTAATACTGCGGATTCGCTTCGACTGCGTAGTCATGACCAACGCCAGCTGATCTGAAGCGAAACCCGGAAAGATGCCCGAGACGTAGAACGATGCGCCGCCGGACCTCGCCGCCGCCTCGAGTTGGTCGCGCCAATCCGGCGCGACATACGAGGGCGGATACACCAGACTCGTCGACGACGTCGACACGACGTTGATCCCCGCCTCCAGCAGCCGCAAGTAGTCGGGCACGGCGGCGCCGTCGCGCTCGGGACCGCTCGCGGCATACACCACCGCGTCGGGCGCCAGGGCGATCAGCGCGTCGGCATCGTTGGTAGCCGCGATACCCAGCGGCTCGATGCCGGCCAATTCCCCGGCGTCCTTGCCGACTTTGTCGGGCGAATGCACCCATACCCCAACGAGTTCCAGGTCTGGCCGGCGGCGGATCGCATCGATGGCGATCGACCCGACTCCCCCCGTCGACCACACGACGGTACGCATAGGGTTCACCTCCCTACTCATGAGCGCCCGCGGCGCACGTAGTCGGCGGCCGGCCCAGCCCAACTCGGAGCACGCAGGTCGAACCTCAGCGTGAGCATCAACAGCACCATAACCTAAGATTTGTTCATTAGGATAGTGCCTACTCTCTTAACAGGAGGAACAGGATGACGACCCAGCGGGTAGTGGTCTGGGCGACGGGCGGCATCGGGTCGATCGCGATCCGCACCATCCACCGACGCCCCGATCTGGATCTGGTCGGCGTGTGGGTGCACTCCGCGGAGAAGGTCGGCAGGGACGCCGGCGAACTCGCCAACGGCGAGCCGATCGGCCTCGCCGCCACCAGCGATGCCGACGCGCTGATCGCCCA